>JASBUK010000002.1 GCA_030147925.1 Trueperaceae bacterium | reverse complement strand
GCGCGTACTAACGAAGGTTTCTTCATCAAAGTCCGCGCTTCTTTACTTGCTCTCATTTGCACGAACTTGCATGAACTGGACTAGCAATTACGGTAAGATGTGTTGACGGCTTCTAATCCCTTTTAAGTTTGACAAAAGGGTGCCCCGGTTATGTGCGGTTAGATTTACCAACGTGCGATACTCAGGCTGTCAACTGTGGCAAAATGACTGTCACGGATAATTAGGGCAAGACCATACTGCATAGCAACAGCAGAAATCCAGATATCGTTTTCAGGAATAGGTGTTCCATTGACTTTGAGTTGGCGCTTGATTTGACCATAATGTTTAGCTGTGACACTGTCGCAACGCAAAACGGCGCTGCTTTGGGCAAAGGCGTCAAGGCGGGAGAGGTTCTCTTTGACGCGAGATGAATTGTGTGCCCCGAAATAAAGCTCACCTAACACGATACTCGGAACAAACACTTCTTCAGTGTTTGCAAGTTTTTCGGTAACTGACAGGTCTTTGGCAAAGAGTGCTATGACTACATTTGTATCCAGCAGAACTCTACCACTCATCAGCGTCGATACGTTCACAACCTTCTTCAATTGCCTGTTGCATTTGCGCGAGTTCTTCGGGCGAAATGCTACCAGCAAAGCCTAGTAAAGACGCCCCTTTAACGCCTTTGGATTGAGAAATTAGCGAACGAGCAAAGGCTAAAACTTCGCGCTGTTGTTCAAGAGGTAATTCGTTTAATTCATCAACTATCTGTGCTGTAACGTTTTGTGTTGCCATGGTCTATCACCAACACAATTCTAGCAAATCACAGTTTTAAGTTAGGGTACAACTTCCATTTAGCAGGTATTGCTAAAGGTCAAGATGTGTTGACATCCACTTTCTGATACTAGCGTGTTGTAAAGACCAGGCGTGCCAGGCGCTTTTTGCCCAGGCATTGACAGAATCTTTGTGTTCTTTAGCTGTTCTGGCTTTAGCTACGTCGGCCACAGTTAATGACCCAGGTGATTCGGGAGGCTCGAGCCACACAAGCGTGTGTTTAAACTTTGCTGCTTTTCGCATCGCATCATTCGCGTATTTTTCAGAGAGCCCGTGTTCCAAAAAAAGACATATGCGGACCAGATGCAATCCAACCGACTGAATACTTTGGCGCGATGGTTTTCCTGGGTGTTGTATCGCATAGCTATCGACTGATAGACGGTGAACTTCATAATAGGCCAGGTTGCTGTATTCACGGGCTAGAACTTCGCCAAAAGCAGCCCAACAACCTGGACAAGACTCCATATAGCGATGAACGGGGCCATCGACTTCAGGAAATAGCCCCTTGCAGCCAACGCAGTTAACTGTTTTCATAACTACCTCTTTGAGCGACTCAACATTCTAGGCTAGGGGGCGGGTGAGAAGTGAGCATCCGGCTGGATTTTAAGCTGTAGATATCAGCGCTGTCTCTAGAGCATTTATAACTTGATAACGTGGTGTTTAAGTCTCTAAATATTTTAGGATGATCGTAACTTCGGTATTTCTTTTGACTTAAGTCCTGGCACGGTAGCCAAACTCAGTCGGCTGCTTGATTTAAGAGTCGTTCTTTTTGCGGCCAAACCAGCGCCCCAGACCCTTGGCGGTAGTTTCTCGCCCTTTAGCCTTATCGTCTTCGTTATTATTCCGTTTAGCGCGGCCGGCGCGGCCAAAGATGCGTGGTGCATTCTCACTTAGGCTCATGCCTGTAGTTGCAGAAAAGACCTTTAAGAACTCGCGCACGCTCTGAAAGCGTTTGTCGGCGTCGCGGGCCATAGCCCTGGCAATAACCTTGCCCACTTCCTGGGGTAGCCCCGCGCGATAATGGCGCGGGTTTTTGGGCAGACCCGAAAGATGTGCCATCATCAGGGCGTCATAGCTATTGCCAACGAAAGGGCGTTGCCCGGTAAGCACTTCATAAGCCAGGATGCCCAAGCTGTAGACATCGCTTTGTACGGTGGCGTTGCTGCCCCGGAAAATTTCCGGGGCCATGTAAAAAGCCGTGCCGACACGGTCATCGGACCTTTCAGAAAGATACATGCCGGTGCCAAAATCACCTAGTTTGGCGCTGCCAGACTCGGCCAAAAAGACATTGGCCGGTTTGACATCGCGGTGTAAAACGTGGCGGTGATGGCTGTATTCAAGCCCTTTGGCTACGTCGATAATCAGGCGATAGCCTTGCTCGAGCGGCAAGCTACCTTTTTCCAACATGAGCTGATCCAGCGTTCCTCCGGGGCAATATTCGAGCACTAAAAAAGCTTTTTTGCCGGTAGGAAAGCCATCATAAGTGGCCACGACATGCTCGTTTTTAAGACTGAGGGTGATTTGCACTTCGTTTTCAAACATACGCCTTAACAAGGGTTTTTCATTCAGTTCGGGCCGGGGCAGTTTTAACGCCACCGTGCCGCGCTGCCTGTGCTTGGCCAAATGGACAAAAGAGGTTTGCCCAGAGCCGAGGAGATGCAGGATTTGGTAACCGGGGGGGACAAATTCAGAACTCATGATCGCAGCCTTGAGCGGGAATATTTCGGATTATCTTAGCGGGACCTTGCGACAAAGTGCCTATAAGTCTAACTGCTGACCCGGTGCAAGCACAACACAGCGGCTGCCCGTTTGGCTTTCGACCTGGGACTTAAATTCTGCCGGGTCCTGCTTTATAACGTCAAAGGTGTTGTAGTGAATCGGCACCACCAGTTTAGGTTTTAGCAATTTTACGGCTGCCAGCGCGTCCTGTGGCCCCATAGTGAAGTTGTCGCCAATAGGTAGCAAGGCCAGCTCGAGCCCCATCTCACCAATAAGCGCCATATCGCCAAACAGGGCGGTGTCACCGGCGTGATAAAGGCGTTTGCCTTCGGCTTCTATGACCACACCCATCGGCATGCCGCCGTAACTGCCGTCAGGGAAGGAGTTTGAGTGCCAGGCCGGGGTAAATTTGACTTTGCCAAAGGGAAAATCAAAGCTGCCCCCGGTGTTCATCGGATGACCCTCGACACCCAATTTTTCCAAGTAGCTGACAATTTCAAAATTGGAAATCACCTTGGCGTTGCTGCGCTTAGCGATGGCCTCGGTATCGCCGTAGTGGTCGCCGTGTGCGTGGGTGAGGATGATATATGACGGCGCAAAATCTTCGGCCTTGTCTTGTGCCAGCGGATTGCCGCTTAGAAACGGGTCGATGAGCACGTGATGATTATCTGCTTTTAGGGCAAAACCAGCATGTCCGAGATATTTAAGGATCAAGGCGACACCTCCACATGGGCTTGATAAAGGATTTGACTTATGCGTAATTTTAACATGCACGGCTTTCTAAATTAGTAGGACTGCTGAATATAAAAACAGGAGCGCCTTTTGTAAAAGTTTTTATGAGCTAATACCGATTCCGTTTAAAAGCCGAATTAATTTCGGCTTTTTAATGCGAGTGGAACGGGAAGAATCGAACCGAGTGCCTTTCATAACGTTCAGGAATTAATCGGATTCAGTATAAGCCGCTATATACTGTAAGAGCTAAGCATTTGGATAATGGAGACCTAGTTGCCAGCAACCTTGCTAACGACCAAAGTTCATGCGCCTATGACCAGGGACAAACAACTGGCCAGACCGCGTTTGTTTAAGGCACTGGAGCAGGTCACGCAGGCCAGGCTTACGCTGCTTGCCGCCCCGGCTGGTTACGGCAAAACTACCCTGCTGACTAACTGGCTGGCAGTGAGTGACAAAAACACCGCCTGGCTCTCGCTGGATGAAGCCGATAATGAGCCTAAGCATTTTTTCTTTTATTTGCTGAGTGCCTTAAGGACCCTCGATCCAGCTTTGAGTCTAGCAGCCTTGGATGCTCTGGAAGGCTCCGAGCTAAGTGCCGTTCTTACATTGCTTGTCAATGACTTAGCTGCTTATGACGATGATATTTTGCTTATCCTCGACGATTATCACGTGATTGACAATGAACAGGTGCATTGGGGGTTAGAGTTTTTGCTCGAGCACGCTCCGCCACAGTTTCATGTGCTTATTAGTAGCCGCAGCGACCCGCCGCTGCCGTTCTCGCGTTTTCGGGCTCGAGCCCAACTCAGCGAACTAAGGACGCCGGAATTGCGTTTTAGCCCTGAGGAGGTCGGGCAGTTTTTAAGCCAGGTCATGCAGCTTGACCTCTTAGAGGCAGATGTCTGCGAGTTGGAAAAGCGCACCGAAGGTTGGATTGCCGGTTTGCAACTGGCCGCACTGTCATTGCGCAACCGCAGCAACGCCTCGGCGTTTATCGAGGTGTTTACCGGTACCGACCGTCATGTCCTGGATTATCTCACCGAAGAAGTCTTGCAAAAACAAAGCGCCGAAATGCAGGATTTTTTGGTCTTGAGCTCGGTGCTTACAGAGCTTTGTGGCCCGCTTTGCGCAGCCGTTACGGGAGATGAAAACAGCCAGGAAAAGCTCATGCAGCTAGAGCGTGACAACCTCTTTATCACGCCGCTGGACAACCGGCGTCAGTGGTATCGGCTGCATCCCTTTTTTGCCGATTTGCTGCGTCAGCGTCTTAATCAGGCCAGACCCGATTTGCTGCCAAACTTACACGCCTTGGCCAGCGAATGGTTCGAAGCTCATGAGTTGCTAGCGGCGGCGCTGCGCCATGCCTTGTTAACAGCGAACTTGTCGCGGGTTGAAAAACTTATTCAAAAGAACCCCCGTGACCCAGGCAGCGAGCAAGAACTAAAAAGCTATTTGCATACCTCTGGTGAGGCGCAAGAATTACGGGATTTGCTCAGGCGATTAAATCACCCTTTAGCGACATGGTCTACCGGCAAAACTCCACTCAGATTGCCTTACGAGCAGCCGCTTGGGCTCGAGCCCTTGAGTGAGCGTGAACTGGAGGTCTTGCGTCTTATTGCTGCAGGCTTTTCCAACAAAGCCATTGCCCGGCGTCTGGATATCTCGCTAAATACCGTCAAGACACACAGCAAAAATATCAACAGCAAATTGGCGGTCAGCAACCGTACCCAGGCCAGCGCCAGAGCCAAGGAACTGGGTTTGTTGTAAGTAAGTTAATGGTAGGTGGTTAGTAGTAGGTGGTAGGTGGGAAAGGCATTTCTGAAAAGCATTTCTACAAAGTTAGGTGTGAGGCGTGAGGTGTGGGGGGTTATGTCAATTCTCAATTACCTGGTTCTTGCCACCTCTGAAAAAGTCCTGGCTTCTACTTCCTGCTAACCACTTTCCACTTTTTACTTTTCCCTTCCCTTAACGAATACTGATGCTGCCCGAGCCAGCGTCGCGTACCAAAATGATGATTTGCCTTTCTGCTTGCTCAAAATTACGGCTTTGCCAGACGCCTTCATCGTCGCTACCGCTTAAGCGCTCGAGCCCGCCCCTGACATTAAGAGAACCGGAGCCGTCATCACGCACCTCGACTCGCGCCGCGGCGTTGCGGGGCAGATTTATACTCGTGCTACCGCTACCGCCCCTTAACTCCAGAGTTAAGTCAACGTCACCAAGGTCGGCGGTAAACGAGCCCGAACCGACATCTACGCTCAAGTCAAGCTCGGCGCGGTCGGCCACGGTCAAGCTGCTGCTGCCCGAACCGCCGTCATACTCAGCTTCATAGCGGTTCGCACTGGCCGGTAACGTAAGCTCAACGCTACCGGAACCGCCCTGGAGATTGAGTCCACTGAGGTTTAGGTCGCTAAGCTCGAGCCCGGCCCGGCCCGAACCGACATCAATGCGTAGGTCTATGGGCAATTCGGGGCTTAGGCCGATATCCCAATTGGTTTGATTAAAGCCGCCAAAACCAAAATTAACGTTTCTGACGTTGCGACTCAAACGAACTGTCTTTTCCTGCTCTCCACTAACTTCAAAGTTAATCGTGCCTATGTGGGTAAGCTCGGCGTCGATGAGATTGGCGCTGCCCCTAAGCGCAAATACCTTGGTGGGAGCCGAGGCCAGATCAAGCGTAATTTGCGCCGAGCGTGCATCTCCTAAAGGTTCGCTGAACTGTTCGGTGATGACCTTAGCACCCCTGCTAAGACCCAATGCCGGGCCAATTAGCATCAGTAAGAGCAAGAGCCCCAGGGCGGCAAGCGTATAGGGTATGCCAAAGCGACCACCGCGACCCAGGAAGTAATCGAGACCTATGCCGATGAGCAGCAGGGGCCAGTATGTCACCAGGACGTTGAGACTGGCAATGGAGATGAGTCCGATGCTGATCAAAAGCCAGATCAACCCGGCGACGACGAGTAAAACGGGCCAGATTAGCGATAAGTCCAGGCGGTTTTGAGAACCTTTGCTTGCCATTACTTAACCTCCCTTTATGAATACCTTTGTGAGTAAAGTGGTTAGTCAGAGAGACAATTAACATTTTAAGTAGACTCACTCCATTGTAAGCGCAAAGCGCTCAACAGCCTCGGCTATTACACCCCATTCATTGTTTAAGCGTCTCTTTGGCAATCCTGATGAGTTCTTCGGCCCATTTATCGGGCTCGTCGAACATCAGGGTATGGCCCGAATTTTCAAACCAGCTGAAGCTCTTAGCGGGAGCCTCCAGATAGACGTAGTACGCCTCGGCCAGCTCACCGGGTGTCGACTTATCGTGTCTTCCGGCAAAGAAGTGAATGGGGATTGAGGATTTGGGGAAGTCTCGAAAGAGATTGTAATCGGCTCGAGCAATCTCCAGGCCCAGGGTCTGGCGGGAGAATTCTAAGCCCGCCACGTAGTTCTCGATCTCGGTGGCGGTATAGGCCGGACTCTGCCCACTAAGTGCGTACGCCAGATACTCGTCCCACAATCCTTCGGTGTAGTAGTCCCCGCCGCGGTAGCGGTCTAAGTATTGATCTTTGGCAGCTAAGTGCTCTACGTTGGTCGGGTCGAAAGGCTCGAGCCCTGCTAATACTGCGACGATTTCGCTGTCACCTGCGTTCTTGGCTTGCTTAAGCACCCACTCGTAAGACATGCGCTGCCGTTTGTTCCAGTGCGCCGCTTCGGCGCTGGCAATATAAGCGTAATAAGGTTCGGGATTCTCCATGACGGCTAAGAAGCCCAGGGCGCTGCCCCAGGAGTGGCCGGTTAAAAAGATTTTGTCTTGCCCAAACCTCTTAAGCAGCAAGTCGCTAAGCTCCAGAGTGTCACTGACCAAGTTCTCGACCCGCATATCTTCTGCTGTGAGGTCTGCGGAGTAGGATTTGCCAGCACCCCGTTGATCCCAGTTCACCACCACGAAGTTCTCTTCGAGGGCGGGCCGCTGGTACAGCTCGAGCCACGGCGTCATGGCAAAGCCGGGCCGCCATGCAAGACCAGCAGGACTGGCTTGCTCATTGGTATATCACCTCTTAAACCCCCTGGCTTCATTGATAGCCCTTGCCCTGTACCACCCGGCCAGCCAAAAGAGCAAGCCTGTTAAGATTGCTGGGCCAGCAATCAGTAGATAGCCGGGCCACTCAACCCTGCCCCAGAACGCTACGACATAGAAAATGCCCAGCGCGATGAACAGCATGCCTCCAAGCCGTTCATAACGCCAGGCAATGGCTAAGGTAATCAGCAGGAGGCCCGTGGGGACGAGATGAATCAGCAGGGCTAAGATCGCCTCCCAAAAGCCATAGCCTTCAGCAAATACATCGAAGGCAAAGAGGCTCACAAAGGCGGTGAACAAAATCCCCACAACTCTGGGTGTCCAGAACAGCACACGATTCATAGCACTTTTTCACCTCCTGAAACTTAATCTGAAAACAGCGAGCTCACTACATGCTGATGGCGACTTATGGACATTTGTCCTTTCGTTAGTTCCCTGGAGTTTGTGAATATGCTGTTCTAAATAAGACGTTGATTTTTTCGCCATGCCGACACCTCCGAACACGGGACGTGACTACTTTGGCAACCTGGTCGTGACGCTGGGCCTTAGATAAGAAAGCCTGCATAACGGGGTTTGGCTACCTGATCATGACGTTGTTACACAGCCTAACGATATTTAAGCATTACCTGATTTTATGGCCTTTAACAAGAGCCAAACGTCCTGATTTAAGGGGTGTTTTGGTACTTTTTCATAAGGTCATTGGAGCTCTTTGTGCGCTACCTGCCAGCGCAGCCAGACCAGATCGTTCGTGACCCGCTGATAACTCTTGATTCATAACCTGTGGGTGATTGTGAAGAAGTCTTATACCCAATGTGAAGCTTAGAACTTCGCTGTCAAAGTCACAGTCACGCTTCGAAGGGACTCCTGGCAAGATTTTGTCTTAACCCTTAGTGATAATTCGGATCATTTGGATACCTGTCTACTTCGTCAGGCCAACCGTCTCCATATCAACCAAGACCTGCACTTCATGATGATTCCTTTCATATTTGTGGTATTAAGTTGTCTGTTGCAAGAGAAGGTTTAGGCGTGTCAGTGCTGAGCGTGTCTGATAAACATGAAGAATTAAGGGTAATGACCTAAGCAAAACATCGCAGTGCGCCACCAAACAATGCTTGGGCTACACATGGATAGACGACGCCTCGGTATGGGGGCCGTAGGCCTTCAGGACTCGGAGCGCCATCAAGCTGTTCCAACGGCTTGGTTTGCCAGGCTCTTCCATCGCAAAATGGGTTGCTCCCTCATGCGCTCGTCCCAGGCCGCGTTGGCTTTGCGAAAGTAGTCGAGGGAGCGCAGGATATTGTATTTCCAGCGGGGTGGAAAGGATAGCTTCAGCAACTCACTGTGAATTGTCTCGCCGGTATGATCTGACTTGAACAGTCGATGCTGAGCGCAGCATCTCGGCGATTACCGGGCGCGCCGCCTGGATCTGCTCATAGTCCAGCACCAGTCCCAAAGGCGCCAGCCCCTCCGCAAGTGCATCGTAGATCGTTTTGACACCCTCGAACGGAACCACCAGCGAGACCCAGGCGGTGTTCCCGCCGACGTTCCGCAGGTACTTGTTGGCGCCCCCTCGAGCAGCGCCTCTACGATCTCGATGTAGCCCAGGAACGCCGCGGTGTGCAGCGCCGTGGAGCGGTCGTTGTTGGTAATGTCCAGGTCGACGCCAGCCTCGATTAGCGCCCTGGCCACTTCAGTCTTGCCAAATGTCGCAGCGATAATCAGCAGGGTCTACCCGAAGTCGTCTTTCTGGTCGAGGTTGGTGCCAGCCTCGATGTGCTGCTGGACGGCGGCCAGGTCGCCCAGGAGGGCTGCTAGGTGGAGGCTCGTGCCTGGTGTCGGGGCGTCTTGCGCCCAAACTAGCGCCAGGCTAAGGACTGTGACTAATAGAATTGCCGTCTTTATTGTCTTCATTATTTGCTCCTTCCCACCCTGGGGGAGATCAATAAATTTCTGACTAGCGAACTACTTTCGACACAGTGATGTGCTTCAACCATCTCTTCTAAGGGATAGCGTCTATCAATGATCGCTCGTAGCTTTCCCGCTAGTCGTTTAGGACAGCTTTTCTAGAATTGTGGATATTCCTGCTTACAGTTAAAGTCATAGAAAAAAGGCCCTGATCAGGGCCTTTTGACGTTTGGTTGCGGGGGTCGGATTTGAACCAACGACCTTCGGGTTATGAGCCCGACGAGCTACCAGACTGCTCCACCCCGCGGCGCAGCAAAAAGGAGTCTAACCCCGGGGCTCGAGCCTTGTCAAGAGGAGACAAAACGAGGGGTGCAACATCCTATATGGGGATAGAAAACAGGGAAAGCAGGAAGTAGACTGGCGCATGGACAAGCCAGGGTGGGAAGATAAAGCGCGAGCGGCATTCGAGAGGTACATCGAGGACCTAAAAGCAACGTTGCCACCTGAC
>JASBUK010000150.1 GCA_030147925.1 Trueperaceae bacterium | reverse complement strand
AACGGTGAACTCTCAGCTTGAAAGCATGGGTGTTCAGCGCTTGCGGGCGCGTACTAACGAAGGTTTCTTCATCAAAGTCCGCGCTTCTTTACTTGCTCTCATTTGCACGAACTTGCATGAACTGGACTAGCAATTACGGTTTCTATATGTATTTTGCTATAAACGGTTTTTTAGAACGACTTATAATCGTGCCTAGAATAGAACAAATATTTTCTGTGTCCGTGGAGAGGTTTTAATGGCGACAACGCAAACTAAAATCAAGCGAGGTGAGACAGAAAGGGGTGGTTTGCAAAAGTTCTTAAGAACTCTAGAGGTCGACACCCACTTACTTGGCATGATAGTAGCTCTTCTTGCCATTTGGCTGGTCTTTAATTTTTTGACTGATAACAAGTTTTTAACACCTCGCAACCTGTGGAACTTAGCAGTGCAAACCAGCGTGGTGGGCATCGTTGCCACCGGCATGGTCTTTGTCATCGTGATGCGCCACATTGACCTTTCAGTTGGCTCGGTGCTCGGTTTTACCGGCATGCTGATGGCCGTTTTGCAGGTCAACGTCTTGCCGATAACAGCGCCCTGGAACTGGCTGCTCACCCTGCTGCTGGGTCTGCTGGCCGGCGCTCTTATTGGGGTGTTTCAGGGTTACTGGATTGCTTATCAGAAGATACCGGCCTTTTTGGTGACTTTGGCTGGTTTGCTTATCTTCCGTGGTGGCGCCTGGCTCTTAACTCAGGGGCGCACTATTGCACCTCTGGATAAAAACTTCCAGCTTTTAGGCGGCGGCTTAGAGGGCTCGATTGGGGCTTTCTGGAGTTGGGTCGTGGGTATTGCCGCCATTACTGGGATTGTGGTGATAGCGCTAAGGGCTCGAGCCAAACGCAAACAGTTTGGTTTTCCACTCAAGCCCCTGTGGGCCGAAATACTGGTCACAGGCTCGGCCATAGCCGCCGTCATTGCCTTTGTCCTGATAATGAACGCTTATAACCGGCCCAGAACCACCATCCCCCAGGGCATTCCCATCCCCGTGCTAATCATGCTTGGAGTGGCCATTTTCATGACGGCCATCGCCCGTCTTACTAAGTTCGGGCGCTATATCTACGCTATGGGCGGCAGCCCCGAAGCCGCCCAATTAGCCGGTATCAATACCAAGCGCATGACCATGCTGGTCTTTGTGCTGATCGGTATGCTCAGCGCCTTAGCCGGTGCTGTTGCCTCGGCACGCCTTAACTCCGGGGTGAATTCCACCGGCACTCTTTCTGAACTCTATGTGATTGCCGCCGCCGTTATCGGTGGTACGTCGCTGGCCGGTGGTTACGGTACGGTGGCTGGCGCCATTTTAGGTGCCGTGTTTATGCAAAGCCTGCAAAGTGGCATGGTCTTGCTCAACCTCACCAGCGCTTTGCAGCAGGTCATCATTGGCTTAGTGCTGGTTATCGCCGTATGGATCGATGCCGTATACCGCCGCCGCAGCGGTATACAGGAAAGTTAAGGAGGCGCATTTATGACACCTTTGGTTGAAATGCGTAATATTTCTAAACACTTTGGCGGCGTGCACGCCTTAGAAAATGTTAGCGCCGACCTTTATCCCGGTGAAGTCGTGGGTCTAGTGGGTCATAACGGCGCGGGCAAATCAACGCTGATCAAAATCCTCTCTGGGGCCTATGCCGCAGATGGCGGCGAGATTTACGTTAATGGTGAGCAAGTCAGCATTCGCAACCCGCGTGACGCCAAGGCTCAGGGTATCGAGACCATCTATCAGGCGCTGGCTTTAGCCGAAAATCTGCCCGCCCCGGCCAATGTCTTTTTGGGTCGGGAATTAACCACTGCCGTGGGTGCGCTCGATGATGACGCCATGGAAGCCGAAACCCGCAAAGTCCTTAACCGTCTGGACTTAAAAATCCAATCGCTCAAAGAAAGCGTGCGCAATCTCTCGGGCGGACAACGGCAGGCCATTGCCATTGGTAGGGCTATTCACTTCAATGCCAAAATCCTCATCATGGATGAACCTACCGCAGCTTTAGGGCCGCAGGAAACGCAAAAAGTCGGGCAGCTTATCAAGGGGCTCAAAAAGGAAGGAATCGGCATCTTCTTGATCAGCCACGATATTCACGATGTCTTTGATCTCTGTGACCGCGTGACTGTTTTGCACAACGGCCACGTAGTGGGCACTTGCCGCACCGATGAGGTCAGCAAAGACGACGTACTGGGCATGATTATCCTGGGCAAGGAGCCGGAAGCAAAACCAGCTTAAAAATAGGCTATTATGCTGGCAGCACGTATAAAAGCATCATCATAAAGTGGCTGATGCTGCCTCCTAAGACAAAGAGATGCCAGAGTTCGTGAAAGCCAAAGACGCCGGGGAAAAGGTTGGGGCGTTTTAGCGCATAAACCACCGCGCCGAAGGAATAAAACAGGCCACCGGCTAACAGCCACAGCAACCCTCCGGTCGGGAGCGTCTGGACAAGCGGCACGATGGCAATGAGTGCCATCCAGCCCATCAACAGATAAAGCCCGGTGGAAAGCCAGCGCGGCGCGCCAAGCCAGAGCAATTTAAAGACGATGCCCAAAAGCGCCGCGCCCCAGACTATCCCAAAGGTCGTCCAGCCCCAGGCGGCCTTATCTCCTTGCAAGGTAACCAGCGCAATGGGCGTATAGGTTCCGGCGATAAGCGCAAAGATCGCCACGTGGTCAAAGGTCTTTAACCATTTAAGCACTCTTTCGCCCACCGGCAAGCTGTGGTAAAGCGTGCTGGCGGTATAGAGTAAAATCAGGCTGGCCCCATAAATGGCAAACGCCGTGGTACGCCAGGGTTCGCCCTTGGACAAGACCAGCAAAAAGACGAGGCCAACAATACTGAGCAAGGCTCCGGCAAAATGCGTAAGGCTGTTTAAGGGCTCGCGAATATAAAAGCGGCGAGTCACGCCGCTAAGGTTCTGTTCTGCGTTCATAGGCTAGCTTAGCAAATGGCTATGAGGGCTTGTCGAGAACCCGCGACTGGCTTTAAGGCTCTTCGCCGCTGGCCAAAGGGTTTTCTTCATAGCTGATCCAGTCACTCCAGCTACCCACATAGAGCTTGGCACCGGGGATACCGGCTTCTTCTAAAGCGATGATATCATGTACGGCACTGACCCCGGAGCCACAGTAAACAACGATCTCATCGGCCTCGTGCAGCTCGAGCTCTGCAAAACGCGCCTTTAGCAACTCCGGATTTTTAAAACTCAGGCCCTCAAGATTATCGGCATAGGGCAAATTAAGAGCGCCGGGAATATGACCGGCTTTGGGGTCGATGGGTTCTTCTTCGCCACGGTAGCGTAAAGAGCCACGGGCATCGATCAGCACCGTGCTGGGGTCTTCAAGCTTTAGGCGCAAGTCGGCGGCGTCTATAAGCAACTCGGATCTTAGTTGGACGGCAAAACTTGTCGCTTTAGGCTGCGGGCTTGCCGTACTGCTGGGATAGGCCAGCTCAAGCCAGAGCGGATAACCACCATCTAAGAGCTTTACCTTATCATGACCTAAGTATTTCAGCATCCACCACAAGCGCCCCGCCACCATGCCAGCGGCATCGTCATAAATTACCACCATACTGTCGTTGCCAATGCCGGAGTGCTCGAGCTTTTGCACAAATACGTCCATATCCGGCAGCGGGTGACGCCCACCATGCACACCCGGCTCAGCCGACAGGTCTTTCTCAAGGTCAAAAAACAGCGCCCCGGGGATATGCCCGGCCTCATAATCCCGGCGGCCTTTTAAAGGATCGGCTAAGCTAAAACGCGTGTCTACAATCACATACTGACTATCGCCTAGGTGCTCATAAAGCTCCTGCGGGCTAATTAAGTTGCTCATGCTCCAGTTTACGACACTAAGCTAGTCGGCGACTTCAAACGCCGCTGCCGTAGCAGTGGCAAACCCCCGGTTTTTAACAAAGAGCCGCCAGATAAGTAGTAGCGCCACCAACATGAGCAGCGCTCCGGAAAAGAACGGCGCACCCGGTAGCTTAAGCGGCGCGGCTTCCGAAGTGAAATAACTAAACAGAAAGCTTGATAACAGCGGCGCAAAGATGCTGCTGAGGCTCAAGAGTGAAGTGAGTGAACCCTGTACCTGTCCTTGTTCCGAGGGTGCCACCGCCCCGGTAACCAAACCCTGAATGGCAGGCCCGGCAATCGCCCCAAACGAGGAAAAGACAATGATTAGCATCATCATCCAACCCTGAAAGGCCAGACCGTAAAGCAAAAGGCTGATTACAGACACGGCCAAGCCCAGCAAAATCGCCCGACGCTCGCCCAGCTTGGGAACAATCAAGCGAATAAGAAAGCCCTGCACCAGCGCAGTCATAACGCCAACCAAGGCCAGGCTAAGGCCATTTTGCAGCTCGAGCCAGCCAAAACGGTAATTGGTGTATAGCACCCAGACGGTCTCGAGCCCACGTTGGGCCAGCGCAATAAAGACAAAGGCTCCCGCCAGCCCCGCCACCAGCGGATAACGCCTTAAACCCACAATGCTGCCAAAGGGATTGGCATCACGCCAGGAAAACCGGCACCGGTTTTCCGGCGCCAGCGACTCAGGCAAAATAAACCAGCCATAAAGCCAGTTGAGCAAAACCAGCACGGCAGCCGCATAAAAAGGCAAGCGCGGCGCTATGCTGCCCAGCACGCCACCAAGCGCCGGACCTAAAATAAAGCCCAGGCCAAAAGCCGCACCCACCAGACCAAAATTCTGCGCGCGTGTCTGCGGCGTCGAAATATCAGCGATATAGGCATTGGCGGCGGTAATGGTCGCCCCCATTATGCCGGCAAAGAGCCGCCCGATAAGCAACCAGATGAGGTTGGGCGCCAAGGCCAAAATCAGATAATCAACGCCAAAACCAAACAGCGACAGCAAGATAACGGGTCGGCGTCCAAAACGGTCGGAAAGCGCTCCGAGCAGCGGCGCAAACAGAAATTGCATCAGCGCATAAGACGAGGCGATAAGGCCGTAATAAAAAGCAGCCTCCCCTGCGTCACCCCCAACAAAATCAGTGACTAGCTGTGGCAAAATCGGGATGATAATACCGATACCCAAAACGTCTAAAAAGAGCGTGATAAGAATAAATACCATTCCAGCTTTACGTGAGCGCATTAACAGACCTCTAAGGGGCATCCGCATACTCTATCAATTTATAGCTCTGGCCCCCTATGTCCAGTTAACGGTAAAAGCCGGACAAGCAGTTATTACGAACTTTCAGGCTTTGGCCGTCTGTTCCCCAAATCGGCAATCAAAAGCTAGAATATAACTCATGCCCAGTTGGCCCCGCATCGACAGCCTCAAAAACCCGCAGATCAAAGCCTTAGCACGCTTAAAAGAGCGCCGCAGCCGCGAACGTGAGCAGCGCTATTTGCTTGAAGGCAGTCGCGAAATCAGCCGGGCGCTAACAGCCGAAGTTCCCGTGCAACAGCTCTTTATCTGTCCGGACTTGCTAAAACCCGAAGGTCAGGAAGTTATAGCGCGCGCGCATAACTTATCCAAGATCAGCTTTACCGAACTTGCCCAAGCAACCTTTAAACGCCTCAGTTATCGCGAAAACCCCGACGGCCTCATTGCGGTAGCCGCCATAGAGGAAAAAAGCTTAAATAGCTTAAAGCTGCCCACTGACGCCCTGGTTTTGATAATTGACGGGGTCGAGAAACCCGGCAACTTGGGCGCACTATTAAGAACTGCCGACGGGGCCAATCTTGACGCGGTTTTTATAAGCGGCACAGGCACCGATCTGTATAATCCCAACGTCATCCGCGCCAGCATGGGCAGCCTGTTCAGCCGTCCGGTGCTGACAACAAGCACTCCAGAACTAAAGGAGTGGCTTAGTCAGCAGCAATTTAAGCTGGTAGCCACCTCGCCCCAGGCCAGCACCAGCTACTGGGACGCCGATTACCGTGGCGCAGTAGCGATTATTCTGGGCAGCGAAGACCTGGGGCTGGCCGACGATTGGCTGGCTGCCAGTAACACTCAGGTCGTCATTCCTATGTCGGGGCTTGCCGACAGCCTCAATGTCGCCACTGCCGGTGCCCTGCTTGTATACGAAGCGCTGCGGCAGCGGCGCAAACCCGCATAAATAACGTTTCTGAAAAGCAGTGCTATAAAGTGCGGGGTAAGTGGTTAAGCAGCTTGTTATACTTGGGGTAAATAATTAAGGATTCTGCTCTTAAGCTGGATTTATTCCAGCTTTAATATGTGAACGGAAAAGAGCACACTTCAGATTTAATTTGCGCAACCGGAGGCGATATGAGACTGTCAACAACCGACATTTACGCTTTTCAGGCCCTGGGTTATCTAGGAACCCAACCACTGGACCGCTGGATCGGTAGTGACGACATCAGCAAGGCCACCGGGGTAGCTAGGCCCTATCTGGTGCGTATTTTAGCCACCTTGGCTAACAGCGGCATCATCAGCTCCAAAAAGGGAACGGGGGGCGGCTACGCCCTTTCGCAAGAAGCCGCGCTGATCAGCTTGCGTGATGTGATGCGAGCCATCGACGGGCCGGTAGCGCCGCTATCCTGCGTCAGCCTTAACTGGCATCAGGACTGTGTGGTACAAGATCGCTGTCATGCCCGCTCTACGGTATGGGAAAAGGTGCGCGACACGCTGTTAGCAGCCTTGGCTGAGGTGACGGTTGCAGATTTAGCCATGGATTTCCGTCAGGGAGTCAACTATCAGCTTTGTCTCGAGCACCTGCTGAGCCCCAACGCCTGACGATAAGCACCCGTTCATGATTCGCCCGAAAAAACGGCGCTTGGTCTTGGGTAGCAAAAGTACTTGATAAATTTTGTCAATTACTTTATGCTTAATCTCGTTTTGCGATAAAGCTATCGCAATTCTCTTTTAAGGAGAAAGACGTAGCCATGAAGACCGATCCTATCGCGCTAAAATTCAACCAAATCAACATAATAGCGCTCAGTGCTTTGGGGCTTTTTTACAATCACTGGCTGATTGGCTTAAGCGCATTCATCATGCTCCTGGGCACGGCCTGGCCCAAGCTGGCCCTCTTTAAGCAGCTCTTTACTAAGCTTGTGCGCCCCCTGCTAAGGCTCGAGCCCCAATTTATCGATGACGACCCCCGGGCTCATAATTTTGCCCAGGGCGTAGGCGGCATCTTTTTGAGTCTGGCGGGGCTTAGCTACCTTGGTGATCTTCCCGTCTTAGGCGCGGTTTTAACCCTGCTGGTAATTGCCTTAGCCGCGCTCAACCTAAGTACCGGTTACTGCGTCGGCTGCCAAATGTACTACTATTACAAAATGCTCCGGTATCGCTTAGGGCGTGTATAAGACCCGGCACTTGCTAGGCTGGTGGCATGAAACGTCCCCGCATTCTGCTCACGACTGCCTCCAGCCCTAGCCACAGCGGCCTTGACCGCATCGACAGCCTAACTGGTCTTAACTACTGCGAGGCTATTGTGCAAGCCGGGGGCTTACCACTATTAGCCAGCAATCTTCAGCCTGACTTAGCCGAAAGCTTCTTAGAAGGTATTGACGGCCTACTACTTACTGGCGGAGCCGATATCGACCCTTATTTTTATGGGCAGCAGCCCCATGCCGGGCTGGGTAAGGTCGATAGCGAGCGCGATGAGTTCGAGTTAGCGCTTTATAAGGCCGCCAAAGCCCGTAACTTGCCGGTGCTGGGCGTCTGTCGGGGTATCCAGCTTATCAACGTCGCCGAGGGCGGTACGCTCCACCAGCACTTGCCAGCACTGACAAACACCATCCAGCACGTGCAGGAAAACCGGGGCAGTGCCCTGGCACACGAGCTAAGGCTCGAGCCCCAATCTAAGCTGGCCAAGGCAGTTGGTAGCAATAAAATGCGCAGCAACTCCTTTCACCATCAGGCCATTGATAGTTTGGGCGCCAAGCTGCGCGTCAGCGCCAAAACGAGTGACGGCATCATCGAAGCCGTCGAGGGCCGTAGTGAGCAATTTGTTTTAGCGGTGCAGTGGCATCCCGAGATGAGCTTTAAGGCGCATCCGGAGCAGCATCTACCCTTCCAGATATTTTTAGAGGCTGTAAAGACGCAAACTTTTGGCGTTAAGTCTTAAAGATAAGACGGTAAATTGTGTTGGTGGTAGGTGGTTATTGGTTAGTAGGAAAACTTTCCCTATTCCCTACAAAAGTAGGATCGAGAAACAGGGGTAAGGGGATAGAGATTTCTTGCTCCACAATCCTCGCTACTCTTTCCCTAAGCAAGGGCTTTAGGGTAGAACTTTTAGCCCCATCAGCTGGGCCACGTTTCTCAAGCGCTGGTCTGTTGCCACAACGGTAGAAGCTTTGCTGGCTAGTGCCGCGGCAATATGAATTGTATCCAAACTGCGAATCAGTAAGGCTGGGGGTTGTTTATAGGCTTTTTGGACAAGGATTTCGGCCTCGGCAATAACGTCGCGGCCATTGGGAATAGTGATAATTCGTCCTTTATTTTCGTCTGCTAAAAATCGTTTGAACAATGCAGCAGCAGCGCCGGACTTAAGGTCACCGGCATATTCCTTGCGATAAAGGGCGCAAAGAATTTCTTCGCGTGCAATGTCGGCGCTAAGCAAAGGTTCGCTGCTGTTAGCAACAAGATTGAGAAAATAACCAGAATCAGCTTCTGTGACGTACAGTTTTAAGAGCGCGGAACTATCCCAATAAATCAAAACGAGCGCTCCTCGCGGTCTTCGCTTAAGATTTGCTCAATGCTCAGATTCACCCGCTTCGCGCTGTAGGCTTTTTGCATTTTCTTAAGCTCCTCAACCCAAGCCTGCATATCCTCGGCCTCACCCTGAGGCTTGGCGCTAGTCAGTCTGGCTTTTACTTTACCCCGCACCGTAATCAATACATCCTCGCCCTGGCTGGCTAGTTCTACCAACTCAGAAAGCTTAGCTTTACTTTCGCGCAACGTTTTAATCATGTAACTATTGTAGTCCCTTTGCTTAGGCCATACAATTTTTGCACTACTTCTTAAGTTCTTAAGCTTAGGCAACAAGTTAATTATTTTTCATGAATGAAGAGAAATTCTGTTAAACTTCCTCCATGCATTTAGCTGCGCAAGGGGGTGGTTCCGTGGACGACGGTTATGATTATTGCTACGCAACCAACTTCCGCATAGCAGGATTTTTTTTGTTAATCCTCTGAAAATAGCTTTGTCACCGCTGCAATCAAGCTCGAGCCTTATCGTTATACATATTTTAGGAGTCTTTGATGGTTGTCGTCATGGAAAAAACAGCCTCCGCCGAGGCAATCAATCACGTCATTGATGAAATTAAGAGCCTGGGTTTCACGCCGCATGTCAGCGAAGGCGAGTCACGTACGCTCATTGGCGCCATCGGTCCGGCCCCGACCGCCGATTTACGCGAACACTTAAGGGCTTTTCACGGCGTAGAAAACGTGGTCCCCATAACCAAACCCTTTAAGCTGGCCAGCCGCGAATTCCGTCACGAGGATTCTTTTGTCAACATCGGCAATGTCACAACAGGCAACGGTCACTTTACGGTTGCCGCCGGCCCCTGTGGGGTGGAAAGCTTAGAGCAAACCTTAACAGCGGCACACTTTGCCCGGCACCATGGCGCCAGTATCCTGCGTGGTGGCGCCTTTAAACCGCGCACCAGTCCTTATTCCTTTCAGGGGCTCGGCAAAAAGGGGCTTGAGATTCTGGCTCAGGCTCGCCAGGAAACCGGTCTGCCCATAGTCACGGAAGTAACCGCGCCGGAACTGGTCGAGGTCGTGGGCGAAGTGGCAGATATGTTTCAGATTGGCGCACGCAACACGCAAAATTTTGCGCTGCTAGCCGAGGTCGGCAAATCCGGCAAACCCGTACTCTTTAAGCGGGGCATGAGCAGCAGCATTCAGGAATTTTTGCAGGCCGCCGAATACATTCTTTCGCAGGGCAACCCCAATGTGGTGCTTTGTGAACGCGGTATCCGCACTTTTGAAACTAGCACCCGCTTTACTCTGGATGTCTCGGCGGTAGCGGTCATCAAAGAGCTATCACACTTACCCGTCTGGGTCGATCCCAGCCACGCAGCAGGCAAACGCAGCCTGGTTCCCTCGCTGGCCTTGGCAAGCGCTGCTGCCGGGGCCGGCGGCTTGATTATCGAAGTGCACCCTAATCCTGAGAAGGCCAAGTCGGATGCGGCTCAGCAGCTTACCGAAGACGAGTTTGCCAAGCTGATGACGCAGCTTCGCGCCGTGGTCACGGCGCTAGGAAAGAAGTTCTAGCAATTATGCGACCTGCGGCGCTGTTAGATACCGTGGTCATTGTTGGGGTCGGGCTGATCGGTGGCTCTATCGGTCTGGGTATTCGCCAGCGTTTCTTAGCGCATAAGGTCATTGGCTTAGACCGCGACCCGGCAGCGCTGGAGGCCGCCACCTGGTTGGGTGTCATTGACGAGGCGCAGCTTGCCCCCGGCCCCTGGCTTAAACAAGCCGACTTGATAGTGCTGGCCTCACCAGCCCGAACCCTGATTAGCTCCGCTGATGCCCTGCGGCCCTTTTTGCGCCCGGACACGGTAATCACCGATGTCGGTGGGGTAAAAGCCCCCATCGTTGCAGCGCTTAGCGATTTGCGCTTTGTCGGCGGACATCCAATGGCTGGCAGCGAAAAAATCGGCGTGCAAAATGCCGACGCCGCCCTTATCGAAAATGCCGTCTGGGTGCTGACGTCCGCTAAAACCACCGACGCGGCTGCTCTTGCACTATTACGGGATTTTGTGAGCCACTTGGGAGCCAAACCGCTGGAGGTAAGCCCCGAGCAGCATGACCGCCTGGTAGCAGCGGTGAGTCATCTGCCCTATCTCACGGCGGTGGCGCTAACCCAGTTGGTGGCTAAAGACGAAGACCACAAGCTGATGATGCTCTTAGCAGCCGGTGGCTTTCGTGACCTGACCCGGGTGGCCTCGGGCAGTCCGCGTATGAGCCGGGACATGGTGGTGGGTAATAAAGACGCCCTGCGCCAGGCCTTAAACGGTTTTATTGAGCAACTGCATAGCTTAGACGTCTTATTAGATGAGCCTGAGGAAATGCTCGAGCACGCCGAAGCCGCCAAACGCCACCGCGACGCCTTCCCGGTAGTTAAGCGCAGTCTTTTGCCCGCGCGTTTTGAACTGGTCATTGCCGTACCCGACCGGGCCGGAGAGTTAGCTAAAATCACCAGGGCGCTGGGCGAGGCTCAGGTGAACATCAAGGAAATCGAAGTCTTGACCATCCGCGAGGCTGGCGGGGCCGTGCGGCTGGCCTT
Organism: Trueperaceae bacterium; assembly: GCA_030147925.1. GTDB lineage: Bacteria > Deinococcota > Deinococci > Deinococcales > Trueperaceae > JASBUK01. The sequence goes on along the minus strand of JASBUK010000150.1, from coordinate 2,348 downwards.
TGACAGTGAGGAGCAGTTAAAACAAGGCGGCAGGGCACTGACCGAAGCCGGTTATGAAGCTCGTGGCCGAGGTTAATGCCCTAAAAACGAGGATGCGACAGCTCTGCCGCATCCTCGCAAACAAAACCTGTATTAAAGGATACCCAAGTCCTTAAGCTTACTCTCAGGTACTACGCCGTTTTTCCAACCCCGAGCGACATAGTATTCTTCCAACATCTTATCTAGCTCGGCGACTTCTCCTTGCGAACCCTGGCTGTTACTTGGTTCACTGGTAAAACGCTTGGGTAAATAGTCGCTACCCTCGCCAAAACCCGCCAGATTGTTGTAGTAGCGCTCAAGATTGTAGATCCGTTCGCCCGCTAAGAGCACATCTTCGGGGCTAAACCCGGGGATGCCAACAAAGGCTGCAAACTGATCGGCATATTCCTGTGCACCCTCGGCAAAGGCGCTAAATTTGCAGACATCCAGCGAATCGCTAAAGGCGTGCAAATCCTGCAAGAGCTTGGTCAACTCGCCTTTACCCTGCCAGGCAATCGGGTCGGTCTTCTCACCGACACCCAAAATCTCACTCGCCGGGGTATAAGCACGCAGATGGCAAGCACCGCGATTTGAGGTGGCATAGCCAATTCCCATGCCTTTGAGGCCGCGCGGGTCATAGGCGGGAATCGACTGCCCCTTGACGGCCATAGCGATTTCAGGATGACCAAGTGATGCCGCAAATTTCGTCGGCCCCTCAGCCAACTTATCGCCAACCCCCTGGCGAGTAGCAATTTTTCTGATCAACTCAATCTGGGCATCGGCATCACCCCAGGCCAAACCCTCGGCGGCGTAACCATCCAGGTAGCCCTTCTCGGTGGCTTCCATAAAGGTCGAGCAGGCATTGCCGGTTTCAATGGTATCCATGCCATACTCATTGCAAAGATAAAGCATATAGCCCACCGCGTCGCGCTCGCCATGGAAGCAGTTGGGCCCCAAGGCCCAGGCGGTTTCATATTCGTAAGACTCTGTCTTGATAGTCTCGCCGTTATAGGTGAATTCGACCTCTTTCTTGCAGGCTACCGGGCAGGCATGGCAAGTGGGTTCGCTGGTCAGAATAAATTCCCGCACGGCCTCACCAGAAACGGCCTCGGCGTCGGCAAAGGAAGTGTGTTGACTGTTTTTGGCCGGCAAAGCGCCGATGGTATTGGTTATATTCATCAGCACGTTGGTGCCATAAACACTCAAACCACCCTTGTTGGGGCTGGTAACATTGGCCTCATCCATAATAGTGGCCAGCGCCCGCTTATCTGCTTCTGTAAAGGCTTCTTTATCAGCGGGGCGTGGACGGTTGTTACGATCACCCAAAATAACAATGGCTTTTAGATTCTTGTTGCCCATCACGCAGCCGGTGCCTCCGCGTCCGGAGGCTCGAGCATCCTCGTTCAAAATAGCGGCATACTTAACCAGGTTCTCGCCTGCTGGGCCAATACAGGCAACCGCCGCTTTTTCACCATGTTTTTTACGCAGGGCCTTCACCGTCTCGTAGGTGCTCATTCCCCAGTAGTCGGCGGCTTCGTGCAAACTTACCTGACCACCTTCTACCAAGGCATAAACAGGTCTTTCGGCCTTACCCTTAAAGAGCAAGCCATCAAAACCCGCCCACTTTAATTTGGCCGCCGTCCAACCCCCCATATGTGAGTCGGTAACGGTACCGGTTAGCGGAGATTTGGTCACCACCGCCAAACGGCCCGACATCTTCACATCGGTACCCGAAAGCGGGCCGACCATCATGGTTAAAAGATTGTCCGCACTCATGGGATCAACCTCGGGACCGTTGTCCAGGACATATTTTACGCCCAGACCCCGACCACCGATATATTTGTGAACGTCTTCCTCATGTAAAGTCTCATAGCTAATCTCATCAAAGCCAAGATCAATACGGGCCAGATGATTGGCATATCCACGCAGGTCCATCCCAGACATCCTTTCTGTGCGCTGAGTCAGCGCCACGGCAAAATTACAAATTTTGACTCTCTAAGTATAGGTTGTCATCAAGATAAGAACAATCCCGATTGGCATGGTGATGCATAACGAGCAAAGGGGGATTACGATTGGTCTTCGTCGTCCGTTTTGCCAAAAAGCAGGCGCTTGTCGGCTAATACCAAACTGATTTAATGATTACGTAATACCCACCTTCTTAGGGTACACTCTCACGAGTGGTTTTAAGGGCTGCATATTTACCCCAAATTCAAGAATCGAATTTAGCGTTATCCGAGAAGCAAATTTAAAGACCTTCGAGAACCGAATTTAAGATGTCGAGAAGGTAATTTAAAAGTAAACGAGAAGCAAATTTAGCGACCCGAGAAATC
>JASBUK010000143.1 GCA_030147925.1 Trueperaceae bacterium | reverse complement strand
TGGCTCAGCCTTCCTTCGGCTGGCCAGGTTTCAATTCCTCATAGGAAAGCTAAAAACTCAGCGTCGCCACCGGTACTCAATCCGAAAATGCCGTGTTTCAATTCCTCATAGGAAAGCTAAAAACCTGAGAGCTTTAGACTTTTTGATCCTCAAGAGCTACCGTTTCAATTCCTCATAGGAAAGCTAAAAACGCAAGATCGCTGGACTGGAGCAATGGTTAGCTGCCAAGTTTCAATTCCTCATAGGAAAGCTAAAAACTGCAACTCGAGCGTTATCAAGTTGATGTTCCGGCAAGTTTCAATTCCTCATAGGAAAGCTAAAAACTCTTGGGTGGACCATCGCAGGGAAAAACGATGTCCGGTTTCAATTCCTCATAGGAAAGCTAAAAACTCGGCAATTCGTGCCATTTGCTGCTCGAGAACATCGTTTCAATTCCTCATAGGAAAGCTAAAAACCCGTTAGGGGGTGTCGCAGACACAAATGTAGTTTACCAAATATTTTGCTTTGCTGTGCGTGGATAAATTCGCTTTGGGTTAAGAATCTCGTTGGTGACTTGTAAAGCCTTTATCTCGCAAGGCGTGTCGATCTCCCAGCGTTTTTACAGCATTGGGGGTCGACACAGGCAAATTACTGTCTACAAGAAATCATCGGGTTCGTTGGTGGCGACGCCTAAGCGCTGTTTATCAAGATAGTTCTCTGAGCGTAGAACATAGAACATCACGGTGTCATGTGTGTCGTCAATTATTTTAGCAACTTCGTGCTTAAGGCGTTTGAATTGACCAGGAGACAATTCGCCTTCTAGCAAAGAGTTTTGCACGTGGGTGAGGTATTGCCTACCTTTTTTGAGGACTTTGACAACCCGGTCAACGCCAACGTCATAAACCATGATGATGTACATAATCAGCAATGAGTCTTGAGCAATGAGTGATGAGCTAGGGTCATAGTTTTTTTGCTAGAGAGGCCTTTAGACCACCTAGGATTCTTGAGACTTCTTCGGCCTGGTTTATGAGTTGCTTAAACATCGTTTTATCCAAATAGTCGATTTCATAAGCAATGTATAATTGCGAGCGAACTTCCGCACAAGATGCTTTGGCCATCGTCACAAAACGGTGAAATTCTGGGGTGCTGCCGCGTTCGAAACCTTCGGCAATATTTGACATCACTGACACCGATGCCCGTTGAATTTGTCTTGACAGACCAAGGTCTTTAGCAAATTTGCCTATGTGTGTCACGCGATATATATTCTTGCATAGCTCTTTTGACTTTTGCCAGGCTATCAAATCTTCAAAGCGCTGCACACCCCCACTCATTGCTTTTCCCTCATTGCTCATAGCTTCTCATTCTTTACCATCTGGCCACGTAGGGGATATAGGCTTCATCATCAATTAAGTGTTTTTCCAGTTTGTAGCATTCCATCCTTATGAGGCGTTTGTATGAGACGTTACGTTTTAGTCTGGGAATGTGCAAGGTGTCTTTTAGGCGGGTGTCGTAGGCTTTTAGAAAGGTTTGGCGGGCGCTGTCTTTGAGGAAAATTCCTCCCGAGTCTTTTTGGAAGCTCTTGGCTGTTAGCATTCCTTTATTGATGAGGCTGAAGATTACCCGGTCAACCACTATGGGTTTGAAAATTTCGGCTAGGTCTAGGTTTAAGCTGTAGCGGCGGTAGTTGGTGGTGTGCAAAAAGGCGATGCGAGGGTCTAGATGTGTTTTGTAAATTTCGGATAGGCAACTGACATACATCAGGCTGTTGCCAAAGCTTATCAGGGCATTGATGCGGTTTAGGGGTGGGCGTTTGCTACGACCTTCAAACTGGAAATCGGCATTGTTCAAAATTTGGTCCCAGGCCTGGTAATAGACTTGTCTTGCGTTGCCCTCTAGGGCCATCAGGGTTTCAATACTGTCTTGGTTAGGAATAAGACTGATTGCTTCGCGGACGCCTTCTAAGATTTTGTTTAGGTTGGTGCTGCGCCGCTGGTAGTACATCAGCACTTTTTCTATGTTGCGCAGGGCTCCTAGTATGAATGATTTAGCAAGCTCGAGCCTTTTGCTGGCAAGGTTGTAGTGCGTGGCTTGTTGCAGCGTCAGATAACCGCTCACATATTGCTCACGAGGCATATACGAGCCAGCGTAGTAGCCATAGTAGTTGTAAACATGCAAGGGGACGTGATTTTGGGTAAGGAAGTTTAGTGCCTTGGTGTTTATATCCACCTCGCCAAAGACATGAATTTCGCTGGTGCTTTCTATGGGCACGGGGCGTTTGCCTTTGGCGGATTCGAAGCGCAAGGTGTTTTGGTAGCGTTTAAGCGTGCCGTTGTTGACTATGTAGAGGGGTTTTTTCATTCTCCGCTCCAGCAGAATTCAGCATAGGCGCAGGTCTTGCAATAACGAATCCAGCTGGCCTCTGGCGGTTTAGTCTTGTTAACGATGTCTTTTATGTTTTGCATGGCGCGCTTAAGCTCCTCGCGCATTTCTTCTAAAAGCACCACTTCCCGTTTGTGCTCTTCGGGCACCAGCACTTCACCACTCGCCAGAACGCTCTCTTGCTCCAAAATCCACAGATAATAAGCAAGCTGTAATTTGGCCGCGGGCAAGAATTTACTGCTTTTCTTGATCTCGCTAATGATAAGTTGGCCATTTTCACGGCGCACCTTGTCAACGCGAACACCGCCGGGTAGGGTGATTTCTTTACCTTCGCGTTCGTAGTGGGCTTCGGTGTTGAGGCGACCTTGGTCCAAAAGGTCATCGTCTTGATTGGCTTCGATCTGATGAGCTATAAGCCAGCATTCACGGGGGCAGATGGCGTAGTACCAGACGAGAGTGCCAGTTATGGACGACTCTTCCATTAGAAGATAAGTGTTTCCGATTCCCACTTGAAACCTGTTTCCATGTCGTAGTAAGCGGGATATTTAGCTATCACATCGCCATATGTTACATAAAAGTATTCTTCAAAAATCTTGTTCCCTGGAGGTAAATTTTTAGAGAGGCGGTGCCAAGTCGGTGTGATTGTGAATGCGCCTAGCCTTCTGAAAAGCGATTTGACTTTGAAGCGGAGTTTTCCTTGTTTTGGATCATTAAAAGGCAATCGTTTCAGGTGGTATAGAGAAGTCTCAAGTAAGCGTTTAAGTCGTTTGGCTCGTGGGTTCAACTCAATGAACACTGGTTCTGAGTTCGTTTCGTCAATTAACCTAAACTTTGAAATGGTATCAAGCCCTTTAGAATTTATTAAACTAGAATCATAAAAGTTCAGATTCTTTATAGCTTTCAAAAGGTCTTTTGATTTTTTTTGAGACCCCCTATTTTCTACTCCCTCAAAATACATCTCAACAAGCGAGTAAATTTCGTTTTCGGAAAACGATTTAGTTAAGAGCCTCTCGGTTTCTTGAGGAAGAATTTCGCCATAGACTAGCCGAGCATCACTTTTTTTACTATTTTCTCTTATCAAATTGACAATGCGAACTTTTTGAGTGCCAAGAAGCCCATTTCTATTACACCTGCCCGCAACCTGAACAATTGAATCAAGGGGCCCTAGATCACGAATTACTAAATCAAAATCCAGGTCAACGCCTGCTTCAATAACCTGGGTAGAGATAACTATTGGTTTTACATTACCTTTGTCGGATTTTAAGGTTTGATTTAGAAACTCGATACGTTTGCGCCTTTGCCAAGGTGTAATGTTTGTTGATAAATGAACGAGAAAGGGTTGGCTAGACCAATCGTTGTTATCAAAATCCTTTTCATCTAGCAACTCATGAAATCCCTTGAGTTTAATTTCCCTTTCTTTAAACTGAATTTTTTTTAGTTCTTGATAAAGTTCTACAGCTGTTCTAATGGTGTTCACAACGATAAGTAACGACTGTTTTAAATCATGGGTTTCGGCAATATTCTTAGCAAACTCTTTAACGGTAATTGGGTTTAGGTTAGGCTCGATTTGAGTTCTATCTAAATTCGAAAACATCTGGTCCTTTACTTCATCTGAAACGAGTGATTTGGCGTAGGGAAGGATGCGAGGCTGTGTAGCGGTCATTAGCAAGACAGTACAACCAAGCTCTCCTGTCAAAGTAGACAAAATGAATCTAATTAAATGCCAATACTCAAAAGGAACACTCTGAATTTCATCTAGAATAATGATGCTACCCGCGATGTTATGAATTTTCTTGAGTGCCTTATTTTGGTAACCAACAAGTGTATGAAATAGCTGAACGAAAGTAGAAACAATAATCTCGCTTTCCCAAGAATCAGTCAAAAGGAGTGCTTCATCTAGGCTTTTTTTCTCGTCACCCTTTTGATAAGCAAGATCAGTAAGGTAATGGTGTTTAAGCAAAAATCCTGAAGGGTTCTTTGCGTACTCAGGAAGTTGCAGCAAGGCTTCTTCAATGACATTGTAATTTTGCTCAATGATGTTGACAAAGGGTAAGGCATAGATAATTCTCGGGGCGACTCCCTTTTCATTAGCTATGCGTTTTCTTAGTCTGGTTGCAAATGCCATAACTGCAAGCGTTTTGCCTGAACCTGTGGGTGCAGTAACCGATAGAGCGGCAGGATAAAGTTCGTTTAGGGGATGTTCACTAGCACGCAATGCAGCCTGGCGCAAAGCATCTCTAATGTTCTGCATCGTTCCCGTACCTCTTGACTTACTCGCAACATAATCGTCAACAGCTTTGATTAATGAATTATGCTCTTTGATACGACTTACTGTTGAGGTGGCTGCAGAAGCATGTTTATCGGCATCAATCAGAGCAGAAAAAAGTAGTAATGTGTGCCAGTATCGACGACTAAAAGAAGCTTCGTCACTGTTTCGCCATTTTCGTAATATTTTGAACATATCGTTTAATAATTTTGGTAACACATCGACATTTTTCAAAAAAGACTCTACCTCTGGAAGTCCTAACAGTTTTTGTTCAGAGAGAACTTTAGAATAACGGGGCATTTGAGTTAAGTCTTTAAACTGCTCTCGACAGGCCAACAGTTCTGTCCTCAAGCCACTTTTGTCAAGGTTGAGAAGCTCTGGCCAGCTAACTTTTTCACTCGAGCTAAGTAAAGTAAGTTGGGGGTTGATCAGTTGTAAGTGGTGTCGAGCAATGGCGAGGAATCCCAGAACCATTCCTTCTTCGTCCTGGGGGTAACGCTGTTGAGCAATATAAGCATACAGTAGCGCCGAAATGAATGAGTGATGGCTTCTAGTGTCATTTGGCTGACGAGTTAAAAGATAACTTTGAAAAAAGGAGGTGTATTTACCAAAGTCATGAGTCAAACCCATAACCCTGGTAAGTCGAGATAGGCGCTTCGCTTCTGAAATGGGCGCGGTGCTAATAAAACGAGCAGCGCGGTCACTCACTTGACTTAAATGGTCGCATAGAGGTTCTTTGTAACCCTTGCGGATTCTCGCATAAAACTTCAATCTAAAAATGTCCCCCATTCGCTTACAACTGATTGAGTTAGATTGTCAAAGTAGCTAGCATTAAAGCATTCGCCGTTTACAGAAAGCTTGATAGACTTTCCGTGGCATTCGTATATTATGTCCTTTACTGCCTTAATGCGCCTATTTGCAAAAAAGTCTAGGGGTATTTTTTCTTTAAGAACTTGAGTATCCTCACTAAGCTCTAAAGCTCCGTTTATCTTGTCTGTGGGGATGAGTGTTACAAAATCCTGTGGCTTACCCTGACTAATTAATTGCCAATCATCTGGCTCGAGCCAGCCTACCAAATCTATATAACCTGGGCATTCCGTTAGCCCTAAGTATGGAGGATAATAAGGCTGTTCTACAGCACGACTTATTTCTTCAAGTTTTTCACTATGAGTAACGTAAACCCGATAGCGAAGTAAGTCCGATTCTGGAATTGGTACAATCCATTCAATCGGAATTTGCGTTCCACCCTTAAATCCTATGAAATTTTCGGTTGTTTTTTCTGTTTGGATATAATTAACGGACTGGATAAGCTTGCGGATGGGTGAACGGATAGAAATAGCAATAGAACAGGACTCAAGACTAAAAGTCTCATAGTAACTGTCTTTTTCTAATCCCAAAATCCCCGCCAATATGCCTGTTACCGTGGTGCGAGTTGGGAAAGCATAAGATAGCGAAGAAGAGTTTGTGTAAAACTTTCTGAAATGCCCAATTGTGCCAATTAAGTCAAAAATGAGTAAAGGTGTAGCCCCCATAGTTATTCGAGTATAGTAAGGATTTTTTCATCAAACCCCAGTGTGTTCAAAGCTTCGCTTAAATTAGCGACTTCAAGCATTTTATTACCATCAGATGACTCTCCTACTTTTCCAGTACGCAACTCGTCATCTTGGAAAACAACAATTTTATGTACATTTTCCTTAACAGATTTAATCTTGTCGAGTAATGCTGAAATGTTCAAAACATAGTCTGAAACATTTCTGAGTGTATCCAAATTTGTGGAGCCCACTGGTGTAAGTCTCAGATAAGGTCTCATATCTCTGATGCACCTTTGGGAGTTGTTTTTATACTCTACACGCATGTAAAGCCTAGGCATTTGCCCGATTTTGCTTCGAGTACTCGCTCCATCGCAAACAGCTTTCAATATATCGTTGTCCAAAGCTTCAATATCTTGTTCTGTTAATTGGGTATGTTTAGCGCGTCTACCACTAACTATTCCATGAAAAGCGATGAGGGAATAATATACACGCCAGTCTTTACCTAAATTAGGCTCGCCCTCTTTTGCACCAGAAAACGTGCTTGAGATGGTTGAAGAAGGTACGATTTCAACCCGATTAAGAGAGTGAGCCCATGTGAACTGAACAGGCCCAGTATATTGCCTGGGTTTTTCTGTTGTTATCGTTGCACCAAAATATCGAATATCCTTGAGTTTTTGAAGAAGCCAGGTTTCAAGATTTGATTCCCAGGTTTTTAACTCCTCTTGATATGCTTCTACATCTTTATCTGGCTGTGCATTTTTTTCAGTGAAAGTTTCTTTGAGCTGGCTATATCGAGTATCTGCCTTAACAGGTTGTCCATTGACACGTGATACCCAAACGGGCGGATCATTTGGCTTTCTTTCTGCCCAGTAATCCCGTAAGTACCGTTTTAGGCGGACATCACTAACAAGGTTTCGCCCTGTTGCATCGTCCATTCGAGGTCTATTCTCCTCGTCTGGATCACCATTGGGATTACACAAAGTGGCATCATAAATAAAAAGAATATCGCTGTTTTTAAGAGTCGCCTCAGTTGTCATCATTTCCTCCCAGAGTTTCATTTCTTTGATTATTAGTTTGATTTTTTGCCTGTGCTTTTTTACGGGCTTGTCTACGGCTTTGAAGAACTGAATAAGAATAACCTGACAAAATGTAATAAACATTTTCGTAGGGGGTAAGTTTCCATTCCTCAGGTTTATTTGCGAATGGCTCAAGTAGCCGCTTCGCTTCGGCATGAAATGCTTCGTTATATGGAAGGACTTTGTATTGTATGAGTTTTTCAAAGAGTTCTGTGGCAAGGCGTTGAATCCTGTGAAAACTCATACCCTGATAATTCAGTTTATTCAAAATTACTTTTTTACCTTGACCGTCATCAGCCCTTGAGGCCTGGACACTGCCAATTGAGCCGATTAAACTACCGAGAAAAAACAAGGCGGCTTGGGGTTCGTTAAACTTCATCTCACGTATATAGTCTTTGTAATTATCTCCAACTTCCAAATGTGCGATCCAATCATCATTGTCCATTTTGCCCTCCTTCAAGAGTTTTAACTCCCTGATTGTCCAGAGTAAAAGTTGAGTGTTGGCGATATAATCTACCAATGCATTATCAAGTAATTGATGATTTGATTTGCTCTGATCTCTATTGACGTCTTTTGTTGGATCAGAAATCTGATACCCTCCATGCTCAAGTAGGTTTGGAAAACTGTAAACTTTAGCAAGTTCGATGAAGTCTTTTATTAGAATTGATGACTGAACATTTTGTGATGTAAAGAGCGATTCATAAAGTGTGAGTATCCTCTGCTCTTGTTTTTTGCGAACAGGAATGAGAAAGTACATCTTATTCAGACTAATTTTCCACTGATTGGTTTCAGTAAAGTAACGTTTGCCAACTTCACCTGCTTTTATTCCTGCTCGGGTGATATGTGTAAGGCGAGTTGTCGGAACATCTTGAATTAGGCGTGTAACTTTAAATTTCTGACCATCATCAAAGAAGAAGAGAAAATTTAACAGGTAGGTACTTAGAGGGTTATCTTCAAGTTGTTCTTCAAGTTCCTCTTCAACCGCCCTAAGTTTTTTACCTACCCAGTTAATTGAATCAGTAATATCCACAAGAGTTTGAGAAAAACCCTTAACAAAACTGGTGTGGAAATCGGGGATTAGATAAACACTACACCGTCCCAAACCATTTAATCTCATTTCACGACGAATGAAACGCTCACCACATAGAAGAGCCCTATAAGCACCTTCACCAATGGCAAATGTGGAGTCGAAGCCACCTTGTTCGAGCTTTTTAAAGCCACTTGAAAATCCTAACTTGTCGGTGATGTAGTATTTAAACTTAAAGTTTTTTGTATTCGCTGTGACTTTGCCAAAATTCCCAGTTAGATGACAAACACCTTGCTTTACATCTTCAAAGGGAGCCTTCGCCTTAACTTTATATAGATGTGCTTGATAGTCAGGATGGTGTACAAGTATTTCTCCATCCAAGGAAATAGTAAACAGAAGTACATCCCTTGGCAACAAGCGTTTTTGAATGAGCTTGGCTAATTTATCGGGTAAGTCTTTTGGTTGAGCATTTGTCTGTGTAGTTTCCCAATCTCCTTTTATCTCCTTCCAAATATCTTTACCTTTTGACTTACCACTTTGAAATTGCTTCCCTGAAAAGATAAGTTCGGGATTGACAATATAGCGATATCTCTCTCGATCAGAACCCAAATCTAGAAAAAAGTTTCTTCGAATATACATTAAACACTTCTTGAGTTCCGAACCTTTAGGCAATAGGTTTGCTAACATGGGTATAGATTGGCTTACCAGATACTTTAAGTTATTGGTTGTCAATCGGTCTTGAAAACTAGCTCTTGGTGCATTCTCTAACCATAAAAACTCAGAAGGAGTATCATCATCAATTTCGCGGTGTTGGACATTAATATTCTTAGTTGAGGTCGTTAGTTCCAAAACGGCGATGTATTGTTTTTTAGCTGCGTTGTAACCTTTAATGGTTTCAGCTTGTGCTTTTAAGAACTCAAGTTCTCCGCCTGACCCTGACTCGAGAACAGATTGTCCAATTTTTAAGATACTTTCAATCACTATTTCACCTCACTCCCTGTTGAACTCGATCTTCAAATTCCCACCTAGGGATCGAAGCCCCAAGAATTGGGGCTGATTAAAACTGGTCATACCACCTCCACCATCCCAAACCCCTGCGACCCTCTCGCCCCCAAGCCGGTGTCATAGGCCAGCCAGAAGTAAGGCTCGAGCAGCTTCAGCTCATAAAGCCCCAGCCAGCCGATAATCCAAAAGTCCTTGTACTTTAAGGGTTTGCGGTCTTTGCTACTTACTTTTAAGGGGCGAATATAGCTGTTTTCAAGGGCTTTTAGGGTGTTTTCTTCCCAGTTAAGCGCCTTGGCCTTACGGCAGAGATTGCTCAGTAGCATCTCACTCCAATCGCTTTGTTGCGGGTCAGGATAAATAGTCTTTTTGCGCCCATCGGCCAGCGTGGCCGTCTGATGGATAGTGATGGGGGAGAGCGCCCTGACTCTTATGGGCTTGCTAAAGTCCGGCGTGGGTTTTTTTAATATTTCTACGCCGCGTACCTCGCAGTTGTATTGACCCAGGCGCACCTGCGGCGCTTTTAGCAGGTTTTCGGCCAGCGAAGCAAGTATGTCGGTGTTGTAAGAAGCAAGCTTGAAGCTAACCGGGCCGTCAAAGCTGATGCGCTTTGTTTTTTTATCGAGCTGATAAACGCCCGCCAGCCGGGAGAAGGTAAACATAGGATAGCGGCGTTTTCCAAATTGATAGGCTTCGTTGTGCAGCCAGTCGGCCAGGGTGCGGTCAAGCAAGCTGTAGATGAGTCCTTGAATGCTGGCGTTGTGGTGGATAGCTAAATTTAGTTTGCCTGCTGGTTCCAATGTGATCTTGATGCGCAAGGTTTGCCCCCTTGTAGGCATGTAAATTTTGTAAGCTGATTATCGCAAAGGTTGCCAAGGCTTGATGTGAATATGTGCACTGAGAGTCTCCAGGGTTTAGTTGCTCTTTTGCTGTGTCGTTTTGCCAAGCACGTTTATCGTTTGGTTTATAGGCCGTGGTTTACACTAGAGCATGACTGAACCAAGTACAAAAAAACATGCGGTGGTCTTGGTCGAGGGCGGTCGCATTCCCTTTATGCGCTCAGGGACAGACTATAATGATCTGATTTCCTATGATCTGGCTCGAGCCGCTATCAAGGGTCTGCTGACTAAGACCGGGCTTTTACCAGAATTGGTAGACCGCGTCATCATGGGCACGGTCATTCAAAATGTCGAGACGAGCAATGTCGCCCGTGAGGCAGCCTTAGCGGCAGGTTTGCCCAATACGGTACCGGCTTATTCGGTGACGATGGCCTGTATTTCCAGCAATATGGCTATTAGCAATGGAGCAGACCTGATTCGTAGCGGTCAAGCCGAGGTGGTCATTGCTGGAGGCGCCGAGAGCCTAAGTGACGTGCCGGTGACCTTTAATAAACAAATGCGCAAAAAGTTTTTTGAGTCGCGCAAATTCAAAGGACCACTGGACTACCGCAAGTTTTTACAAGGCGTCCAGGCTAGTGACCTCTTGCCCAAAGCGCCGTCTATCTCTGAGTATTCCACCGGTGAGACGATGGGTGAGAGTGCTGATAAACTTGCGGCGATGTTTGGTATATCGCGTGAAGCGAGTGATGAGTACGCCTTGCGTTCGCATCAATTGGCGGCCAAAGCAACCCAGGAGGGCAAGCTAGAGCCAGAGCTGACCCCGGCTGTTTTTCCACCGGGTTTTGAGGCCTTAACTAAAGACAATACCTTCCGCGAGGACAGCAGCTTAGAGAAGCTAAGCCGACTCAAGCCGGTTTTTGTAAAGCCCTTTGGCACGGTTACCGCCGGCAATTCCTCGCCGCTGACCGATGGCGCCTCGGCTACGCTTTTGATGTCCGAGGAAAAGGCGCTGGAGCTTGGTTATCGTCCCAAAGCGATCTTGCGTGACTACTGCTTTGTCGGGCAGGACCCCAAAGACGAGCTTTTGCTGGGACCGGCTTACGCCACGCCACGGCTTTTGGACCGCGCCGGGTTGAGCTTTGCCGATCTTGATGTGGTCGAGTTTCATGAGGCCTTTGCCGGGCAGGTGCTGGCGGTTTTAGCGGCCATTGAGTCCGATCAATTTGCCCAGAGCAAGCTAAGCAGATCGCAGCGGGTTGGCAACATAGACATGGCTAAGATCAATCCCTGGGGTGGCTCTATATCGCTGGGCCATCCCTTTGGGGCAACCGGAGCAAGGCTGGTGACTACGGCGGCCAACCGCCTGTGGGCCGAGGACGGCCAGTTTGCGCTGGTGACCGCTTGCGCAGCCGGAGGACTTGGTCACGCCATGCTGTTAGAACGTTATGAGGGACAGGCATGACACAGTTTAATATCGAGATAGATAACGGTATCGCCATCATTTGGCTAAACGATCCGACTGATAAGGTAAATAAGCTTTCCAGCAAGATGATGGGGGAATTTGAGGGCTTGTTGGATAGGCTCGAGCAAGACAGCGAGATTAAAGCGGCAGTGCTTATTAGCGGCAAAGCGGACAGCTTTATAGTCGGCGCGGATATAAACGAATTGCGCGCGCTAAAGACTCCCGAGGAAGCCCGGACGCTGGTAGCTGAGGCACACCGTTTGTTTGGACGCCTAGAAAATCTCGCCAAGCCGGTAGTGGCGGCTATTCACGGGGCGGCTATGGGCGGCGGTACCGAACTGGTTCTGGCCTGTCATTATCGCTTGGCCAGCGACCATGTCAAAACCAAGCTGGCACTGCCGGAAGTCAATCTGGGTCTCTTGCCGGGGGCGGGGGGCACACAACGCTTGCCCCGGCTCGTTGGTTTGCAGCGCGGGCTCGAGCTGATGCTAAGCGGTAAGAACGTTTACCCGCGACAGGCTCGCAGGATAGGCCTGGTCGATGCCCTGATTCATCACCACGGTTTGCTGGAAGCAGCCAAACGGGCGGCCACAGGCCTTAGCGAGGGCAGCCTAAAACCAAAACGCAACAAGCTCTCGGCCAGAGATAAACTTTTGGAGAGCGCGCCACTAAACCGCATGGTTTATCAAAAAGCCGAAGAGAGCGTGCGCAAGCGCACACACGGCAACTATCCCGCGCCGCTTAAAATCATCGACTGTGTCAAAACCGGCCTGAGCAGTGGCAGGCAAGCCGGTTTTGAGGCCGAGGCCAAAAATTTTAGCCAGCTTCTCTTTACGCCCCAATCCAAGGCGCTCATCCATCTGTTTTTTAGCAAGGGCGGCGCCGAGAAAAACCCTTATGCCGAGGCTGAGCCGCTTGGCACCGTTGGGGTGCTGGGGGCAGGTTTGATGGGCTCAGGCATTGCCCAGGTAAGTGCCCAGGGCGGTTATAACGTGCTGCTCAAGGACCGTGACCTCACCTTGGCAGCCAAGGGCAAGGGGGCGATCTGGCGAGACTTGAGCAAGCGGGTGGGCCGGGGCATGTCGGCCTTTGAGCGCGATACGGTAGCCGAACGCGTGGTTCCGCTTGGTGAATACAGTCATTTTGACAAAGCAGATGTAGTGATTGAGGCGGTCGTAGAAGACTTAGAGCTAAAACGCAGCGTCTTAGCCGAAATCGAAGCCGTTAATGACAGCGTTATCTTTGCCAGCAATACCTCGGCTATTCCCATCAGCCAGATTGCCGCAGGCTCACGGCGTCCAGAAAATGTCATCGGCATGCACTACTTTTCGCCCGCGCAAAAGATGCCGCTTTTAGAGATAATCAAGACTGCTAAAACCCCCGACTGGGTCTTGGCCACCGCCTTTGAGCTGGGTCTTAAACAGGGCAAGACCGTTATTGTGGTCAATGACAGTCCTGGTTTTTACACTACCCGTATTCTGGCGCTGTTTATGAACGAGGCCATAGCACTTTTAGAAGAAGGTGCGGATATCGCCCGGGTAGATAAGGCCATGCGCGACTTTGGCTTTCCCGTGGGTCCCTTTGTGCTTTTTGACGAAGTGGGCATAGACGTAGGTGCTAAGATCAACATCGTGCTAAAAGACTTTTTTGCCGAGCGAGGTCTAAGCCCTAGCGAGGCCGGGCAGAAACTGGTGGAGGCTGGTTTTAAAGGCCGCAAGAATGGCCGGGGTTTTTATAAATATGCAAAAGGCAAGAAGTCAAAAGAGGTCAACGAGGAAGTTTACCGCTTCTTTGGCGGCAAGACCCGTAAAGATATCGGCGAGAAGGAGATTCAGGATCGTTTGGCGCTGATGATGATCAACGAGGCCGTGCGCTGTTTAGAAGAAGGCGTCTTGGCTTCGCCGCGCGACGGTGATGTCGGCGCGGTCTTTGGCCTGGGTTTCCCGCCCTTTTTAGGCGGCCCTTTCTGGTACTTGGACAGCAAGGGTATCCGCATGGTTTTGGGTCGGCTTGTGCAACTCAGTGAAGCCTATGGCGCACGCTTTACGCCTGCGGATTTGCTGCGCCAACATGCTGAAGCGGGCACGACTTTTTACGAGCACTAGCAGCCCTTATACAAAACTGTTGGGCAGGGCGTGATAGTTATGCGCCCTGCTCCCCTTTAGCCTCCTAAAATAACTATGACGTCATGAAGTTGACCGCCATCTTTTTCTCACTCGTCTTGCTTTTAGCTACTACCGGGGTTGCCAGTGATCTGGCGGCTTTGGGGCTAAGGGGGCCGGTGCAGCTCATAGAAGAATTTCGCGCGCCCATGATAAAAAGCGCGGGATATAGGCCTGGCGAATTTTTCCTGTGGCGTAGTAGTCGTTTTGACAGGCAGACCAAGCGGCTCGAGCTTTCTCATTACCGCAGCGATGGCACGCTGCTCTTTAGCTGGCGTTACACCTATAACGAACAGGGTTACAGAACTGCAGCCTCGCGTTTTGATGCTGCTGATAAGCTCGAGCTCAAATGGCTGTACTTTTATAATGAACAGGGTCAAAAACTCGAAGAAGCGGCCTACCGGCCCGATGGTTCACTGCTTGCTCGGCGGTTTCTCGACCCCAATGCACCCCCGGACCTGACTGAGAAGACCATTTACCAGGGAGAGTCAGCGCTTGAATTTGTCTACCGCTATGACCCAGCGGGGCGGCGGGTCGCTTCCATTCGCTATGACGAGCAGGGTAAGGCACAGGACAGTCGGGTCTACTTTTATGACGAGCAGGGCAGACTGCTTGAAGAACTCTTATACGACGCTGCTGGAGTGCTGGTTTTAAGACTTCTTTACCGCTATGAGGCTTTTGATGAATACGGCAACTGGAATATCCGGGTCACAGAGCAATTAGAAGCTGATAAGCTCGAGCCCATAGAAACGGTAATACGCAAGATCAGCTTTTACCAAGACCAATAAAAAGGCTGGAGCTAGCTTGTACTTAACAGTATCGATATATAATGTTGTGGAGATTTTTGCGGCGCGGTCTTGCGACACTTGACAGTCTTCGGTTAGCTCCATATACTGTCAAAGCTGCTGGGTCGTTAGCTCAGTTGGCAGAGCAGCTGACTTTTAATCAGCGGGTCATAGGTTCGAGTCCTATACGACCCACCACAGGGCCCCTTCGACTAGCGGTTAGGTCACCACCCTTTCAAGGTGGCGGCACGAGTTCGAATCTCGTAGGGGTCACCAAGCAGCCGGAGGGAGGAGCCTTTAAGCTCCTCCTCCTCTTTAACACTGGGGCGATTAGCTCAGCTGGAAGAGCATCCGCCTTACAAGCGGAGGGTCGGCGGTTCGAGCCCGTCATCGCCCACCAAGATAAAATGCGTCAGAGACGCGAAAAGGCACATGGTTATCATTACTGTGTGCCTCTTGTTTTGCTTCTGGCACCTTATTGACACTAAGACAAATCATCCCAGGGGGATTTTGTCTGGGTGTGGTAGATTTCCCGCATGGATTATATCTGTCTGGCCGCCGGTAAGGGGACACGTTTTGGAAACTTGGGGCGCTATCTGCAAAAGTGCATGTATCCGGTTGCGCTGCGGCCTTTTCTTGAGTATTCGCTGCAAAATTTAGTGCGTAGCCGCTATGTCAACTTAGAGCGGGATCGCTTGATTATCGTTGTGGGCCATCATGCCGAGCAGCTTAAAAACTACTTTGGCTCGAGCTATCAGGGTTTGCGCATAGACTACGTGGAGCAAAAAGAGCAGCGCGGCACCGGTCACGCTCTGCATTTGGTTTGTCAGCAGCAGCAACCTACCTCTGCGGTGATGGTCTGGTTGGCCGATCTTTATGTGCCGACTACGCTCTTTGAACGGGTTTATAAACACGAACAAGCAAACGTTTTGACCATTGCGCCAAACCCCATAGAAAAGAACGACAACGTGCGGGTCAGCATTGCCGGAGAGCGGATAAGCGAGGCCTGGTGTGGCTCGAGCGAATTTTTCGATATTGGTTTGTGGAAGCTCTCACCGCAAGTCTTGCAGCTTATGCTAAGCCGACGCGAAAAGGAATATCGCGTGCTGCCAAATTTGCAAAACGCCATCGAGCAGGGGATAAATATTGGCTATGTCGGCGCTGAGGAGTGGCTGCATTTAGGCGGTACCGAACCAAGCCCTGAAGAAAACGTGCAGGCGGTGGTGAGCAGAGTGCTCGAGCTGGAGAAACAAAGATGATTATCTCTAAAACCCCGCTCAGAATCCCGCTGGCTGGTGGTCTTACCGACATAAAGTCCTATGCTGATCAATTTGGCGGCGTCACAGTAAGTTCTACTATCGACAAATATGTCTATGTCGCTCTTAAAGAAAATCTGGGCGGCTATTTTCGACTGAAGTACAAAGACTCGCAAGAAAAAGTGGGCGAGTTAGAGCACATCAAACACGATCTGATCCGGGAGTCGATAAGGCTCACAGGTCTTAGTGAAACGCCACTAGATATTGTCATCATGGCTGATTTGGCCGGAGAAAGCGGCCTGGGCACTTCCGGTGCGGTGACGGTGGGTTTGCTCCATGCCATGCACGCCTTTAAGGGTGAGAGCGTGAGTTCTCAGCAACTTTTGCACGAGGCCTCACACATAGAAGTAGATGTCTTAGAGGGGGCTTCGGGTTATCACGATCCAACAATTTGTGCCCTGGGCGGCCTTAAACTGATCGAGTATAAAGGGGCTGATATTTTTGCCCGGGATATTGCCATGAGCTTAGAAACACGCCAGGCTTTTGCCGATTCGCTGCTGTTTTTTTACAGTGGTCACCACGCCAAGAGCAAACCCTCTTTAGATTTGCTCAGCAGTCACCTGGCTGAAGCCTATGAGGTTTTGCACGAGATCAAGCAACTGGGCTACGAGCTCGAGCAAGCCTTTCTAGGCGGTGATTTGCATCAGATCGCCCGGATTATTGGCCGTCAGCAAGACCTAAAGCAGCGCTTACCCGGCAAGTTTATTGATGATTACGTCTTAGACGTGACCAAACGCGTGCGCAAACATGGGGCTTATGCGCAGTTGCCTGGGGGCAAGATAAGCGCTTTTGTAATCGTTTGCTGCCCCGATAATCAGCAAGAAGCACTGCGGCGCGAACTCTCCGATTTAACCGAGGTGTCTCTAGAGTTAGAGACTGGTGGTAGTAAGGTGGCAACGTTCTAACAGGTTCCAGTTCTCTGCTCACAGCAGAGCCGGTGACGCTCCCTGCTTTTTAGCACGCAGCACATGGTTTAGCGCCACCACCGCCAAGAGCAGCAGCGCCGCCACGCCGTTATGCGCCACCGCCAGCGACATGGGTAAAGCCAGCATACTCATGCTGACGCCGATGCCGACTTGCAAGATGAGCAGCACGATTATCGTCAGGCTTATCACTTTGCTTGCCCGGTGCTGGCTACGCAGTAAAACGGCAATGCTAAGAGCGCTCAACAGCAGAAAAGTCACTAGGGCTCCTAGGCGATGCGTCACATGAATGGCGACGCGGGCGGCGTTACCCAGCACACCCCCCTCGTAATTGACGCCTAAGCCACGCCACAGGGTAAAGGCCTCCTGAAAGTCCATGCTTGGCCACCACTGGTTTTGACAGGTGGGAAAGTCCGGGCAGGATAAGGCCGCATAATTGCTGCTGGTCCAACCGCCCAGGGCGATTTGCGCCACCAGCACGATTAGGGCAATAACTGCCAGACGGCTTGCCCAACGGCCAAGCGCCACGCCTGTTTGCCAGTAGCCACCGGTGCGCAGCACCAGCCACCACAACAAACCCAGCGTTGACAAACCTGCTAATAAATGCAACAAGACAATGAGTGGCTTTAGCAGCAAGGTTACCGTCCACATGCCCAGCAGTGCCTGAAATATCACCAAAGCTAATAAGACGAGCGGCAACACAACCGGTTGACCCGGACGGCGTCGCTGGCGCCAGGCAATCACGGCCAGTGCTAAGACGAGCAGGCCCAAGGTACCCGCAGCGTAGCGGTGAATCATTTCCCGCCAGGCTTTGACGGGCTCGAGCGGCCTATCGGGGAAAGCTGCGTTGGCCGCAGCTATGCCGTCGCTGTCTTCGGGCACTACTAACTGGCCATAGCAGCCGGGCCAATCAGGACAACCCAGACCAGCATCGGATAAACGCACCCAGGCGCCTAGCACCACCACTATCAGGGTCAGCGCGGTGGCTAAGAGGGCAAGGCGGTGGAACCAGGAATTTTTTAGTCCAGTATCTGTCATAACGATAGTAATACTAACGAGTTTTGCTAGCTTTGGGGGCCTGTTTATTTTTACTTCGTTTTTACTGTGGCGCTAGCGCTTAGCCCGAGTGGTTGGCTAAATATATCACTCCCCGAGATATCGGGCTTTACTGAGTGCTTAAATTTTCTTGCCTCACGGTAATTTACCCAGCTCGGTTAGCAAATGGCTGCGTGCAACGTAACTTTTGACCCTTGTTTGCCAGCTGGCGCAGATGATAAAATGCCTAGGCATAAGTTGTGAAAAGCCGCACTAAGCGGCTTGTGCTTTCAAGGCGAACAAACAAAACCGAAAGGAGTTGTCCGAGCCCTTGTACGCAAATCTGTTGATGATGTTTCTTGCCGCTGGCCTAATTGGCGCTTTAGCTCTGATAGCCGGTGGTTTGCTTGGCCCCAAAAAGGCCAGCGAGGCAAAGCTGGCGGCTTATGAGTCGGGTAATCCGGCTATCGGCACGGCCAGAGAGCGCTTTCCGGTGCATTTTTATTTGGTGGCGATGATGTTTATCATTTTTGACATCGAGGCCGCTTTCTTTTATCCGCTGGCCATAAAATTCAAGGCGGCTCCACAGTTTTTATTTGTCCAGGCTATTATCTTTGTAATTATCCTGGCCGTTGGCTACTTCTATATCCTTAAAAAGGGTGTTCTTAACTGGAAATGAAAGGAGTAATTGGCCTTTGCTTAGCGGCTCTATATTGGTTATAACCTTCTAATTACTAAATATTGGTTATAACCTTCTAATTACTAAAAACCAATATTGATTAACCTGCTTAGCAAGGACTAAAAACTTTCAAAATTATGGCACTAACCGATCTGTTTACCAAAGATGTCCAAGAACTTGAGAACGAAGGCATCCTGTTCAGTTCGCTGGAGAAGCTGGTGGCCTGGGGACGCAGCAACAGTTTGTGGCCAGCTACCTTCGGCTTGGCCTGCTGTGCTATCGAAATGATGCAGTCGACTAACGCCCGCAATGATTTGGCGCGTTTTGGTTCGGAGGTCTTTCGGGCCTCGCCGCGTCAGGCCGACGTCTTGATCGTGGCCGGACGCTTGAGCAAGAAGATGGCCCCGGTAATGCGGCGCGTTTATGACCAGATGCCCGACCCCAAGTGGGTGATTTCCATGGGTGCTTGCGCTTCTTCTGGGGGTATGTTCAACAACTACGCCATCGTGCAAAATGTAGACTCGGTCGTGCCGGTGGATATCTTTGTGCCCGGTTGTCCGCCTCGTCCTGAGGCGCTGGTTTACGCCGTTTTGCAGTTACAGAAAAAAGTGCGCGGCGAAGCCTTTGACGAACGGGGCATCAAGCTGCCGGTGATTGAGGGGTGGTCGAGATGAAAGAAAGAGGCAAGATATGAGCCTTGTTGAAACAGTGCTTAGGTCCCTTAAAAAGCTTTCCGGCAAGCCCGCCGAATTTAAGGATATGATCAGCGTCAGCGTAGATCGCGGTCATATCGTCGAGGCCGTGGCGCAGGCCAAGGCTGCCGGTTTTGACATGCTCTCCGATATCTTTGGCATCGATTATCTCAGCTATCCCGGGCATCAGGGCAAGCGTTTTACGGTGGCCTACAATCTTTACAGCACTCTGAGCAATGAGCGGCTCTTTATCCGGGTGAACTTAGCCGACAAAGAAACGCTGCCCACCATTACCCACTTATGGCGGGGTGCTAGTTTCATGGAGCGGGAAGTCTATGACATGTTCGGCATTGAATTTGCCGGACATCCCGACCTGCGCAAACTGCTTACCCCCGAAGATTTGGACGGCCACCCGCACCGCAAGGACTTCCCACTTGGCGAGACGCCGACGTTGTTTGACGACGGTAGATTTCTCGACCCGGCAGCGTTTCGCGCCGGCATGACCGGGCAGGATAAAGGGCTGACCGGTTGGAAAGGTGGCGTGCGCAAGGGGGTGACCAGCGGTGAATAATCACAAGACTGCCAATGCCGGTTCCGCTACCACTCCACGAGGCGAATTTGAAACCAAACACATGCGCATCAATGTCGGGCCGCAGCATCCGAGCACTCACGGCGTCTTGCGGCTGGTAGTCGATCTTGACGGCGAACGCATTGCCCGCATCGTGCCACAAGTTGGCTATCTGCATACCGGTTTTGAAAAGACCATGGAAAATCGCACCTATCAGCAGTGTGTGACCTACTCCAACCGCATGGATTATGTACATGGTTTTGGTCATGATCTGGCTTATGTGCTCTCTGCTGAGAAGCTGATTGACGCCAAGGTACCGGCTCGAGCCCAGCAGATAAGGGTGATTCTTACCGAGCTAAACCGCATTGCCAGCCATCTGGTCTTTATCGGCACCGGCATTTTAGACATGGGCGCGCTGACGTTGCTTTTTTACACCTTCCGTGAGCGTGAGACCATCCTCGACCTCTTTGAGATGGTCAGCGGCGTGCGTATGAACTACGGTTACTTCCGGGTCGGGGGTTTGTACCGGGATATCCCCGAGGAATTCGTAGCGGCTACCCGCAAGTTTATCGCCGAGTTTCCCAGGATGCTTCAGCAGTACGCAACTATGTTTGCCAAAAACGATATCTTTTTGAGTCGTACTCAGGGCGTCGGGGTAATTAGCAAAGAGCAAGCGCTCGAACACGGTTTAACCGGACCATCTTTGCGCGCCAGTGGCGTGCCGCTGGACTTTCGCAAGGCGCAACCCTACAGCGGTTATGAGCAATATGACTTTGAGGTGCCCGCTTCTAAGCAGGGGGACGCCTACGCCCGCTTTATGGTGCGTTTCGAGGAGATGAGCGAAAGCTTAAGAATCATCGAGCAGGCTTTAGATAGGCTCGAGCCCGGCCCGGTCAAAGACCCGGATCGCCGCATCAGCTTGCCGCCCAGAAGTGAGTTAGAAAACTCGATGGAGGCGGTTATCTTTCATTTCAAACTGGTTACCGAAGGCTTCCACCCACCCCGGGGCGAAGTCTATGTGCCCACCGAAAGCGCTCGTGGTGAGTTGGGTTACTACCTTATCAGTGACGGCGGCAGCATGCCTTACCGCGTCAAGGTGCGAGTGCCCAGCTTGATTAACTTACAATCGCTCGAGCCCGCCTGTGTTGGGGGCTTATTTGCCGACATGGTGGTGAATATCGCCAGCCTAGACCCGGTTTTGGGAGACGTGGATAAGTAAGCTTGACAACTGAGGGATATTTTGATGATTGAACTTGAAACGATTAGACCCTTTTTTGAAGATAAAAAAGAGCTGTTAGCGGAAATCTTAAACCGCTACCCAGACTATGGTCGCCGCAGCGCTGTGATGCCGCTGCTCTGGGAAGTGCAGCGCTCCGAGCGCCATGTCAGCGAAGCCCGCGTCGAGGAGATTGCCGGGATTTTAGGTCTGCATGCCACCGAAGTGAAAGGCGTGATGAGCTTTTATTCGACCTATCACGAGCAGCCGTTGGGCAAGTATCATTTGCAGGTTTGCTCGACGCTGTCTTGCTCTTTAGCTGGTTCGGATCAAATGTATGACTGGTTAGTCGAAGAGTTAGGTATCGTCAATGGTGAAACCGACCGCGACGGGCTTTTTAGCCTGCAGAAGGTGGAGTGTTTGGGCTCTTGTGGCACCGCACCGGTCCTGCAGGTAAATGATGTCTATTACGAGCGCATGACGCGTTCGCGTTGCAAAGAAGTCTTAGCGGCGCTGCGCCGCGATGAACTGCCCGAGCCATGGCTCGAGCGCGGCGGCGATAATGTCAGTGCAGAAAAAGCTCAGATAGAGAGCGAATCATGAAGATATTAAGACATGGGCTTCGCTCCATAAATACTTATTTGCCTGTTTTAGGGGGTGAACGGTGAGCGAAGTCGTGATGGAGGCGCCCCAGCAAATTACCAGCCGCAAAGACCCGCGTTTTAAGGTCAGCATGTACGAGCATGTGGGGGTAAAAAACTCCTGGACACTTTCTTACTACCTGGGTCATGGTGGCTACCAGGCGGCGCAAAAGGCTCTGACTATGCAGCCAAGTGAGATCATTAACGAGGTCAAGGCTTCGGGGCTGCGTGGCCGCGGTGGGGCGGGTTTTCCCACCGGTGTAAAGTGGTCGTTTATGCCGCCGGTGGATGGTCGCCAGCGCTTTTTGGTCTGCAATGCTGATGAGTCTGAGCCGGGTTCGTTTAAAGATCGCTACATCCTCGAAGACGACCCGCATCAGCTAATCGAAGGTCTTTTAATTGGTGGCTACGCCATTGGCGCCAGCAAGGGCGTGATTTACATTCGCGGGGAGTATTATCAGGGCTATCAGCGGCTAAAGCAAGCTGTTGCAGAAGCGCGGCAAGCCGGTTATCTGGGCAGTAATATCTTTGAGTCCGGCTTTGACTTTGACGTAATCTTGCACCGGGGCGCCGGGGCCTATATCTGCGGCGAGGAGACCGCCCTGATGAACTCCTTTGAAGGGCTGCGGGCCAACCCGCGTTTAAAACCGCCCTTTCCGGCACAGGCGGGTGTTTACGGTCTGCCCACCACCATCAACAACGTGACCAGCTTAGCCAGCGTGGTGCATATCATCAACAACGGCGCCGACTGGTTTTCTTCGATGGGCACCGATGACTCTAAGGGCAATAAGCTCTATCAGATCAGCGGCTCGGTCGAGCGCCCGGGAGTCTACGAAATGCCCATGGGCGCTAGCTTTCGCGAACTGATTTACGATTTGGCCGGTGGCCCCACCATGGCTATAAAGGCAATTATCCCGGGGGGCTCGAGCACGCCCATGCTGCCCTTTGACGACGAACACTTAGATACCCCCATGGACTACGGTTCAATCGCTACAAAAGGCTCGATGTTGGGTACCGGCGGCGTGATCCTCATCCCTACGGAAAAGTGCATTGTCAACGCCACCTGGAATCTGGTGCGTTTTTACGCCCATGAGTCTTGCGGCAAGTGCACGCCCTGCCGCGAGGGTATAGCCGGCTGGATGGTCAAGATTTATCAGAAGCTGGTTAAGGGCTTTGGTCAGGAGGGTGATATCGAACTGATTGAGGATATGGCCGATAAGATCAGGGGCAAGGCCTTCTGTCCGCTGGCAGATGCCTGCTTGGGGCCGGTTCAGTCGAGCATCGAGCACTTCCGCGGTGAATACGAGTATTTGATAAAAAACGGCAAGCCGATGTACAGCAAGTCGGATTGGTGGAGTGAATAAGGCTATGAAAGTAAAAGTAAACGATGCTGAGCTCGAGCTGAAAGCAGGCACCTCGGCCATCGATGCGATCTTTGCCGCTGGCTACGATGTGCCTTATTTCTGCTCACAGGAATATATGTCGCCTATTGGGGCTTGTCGCATGTGTTTAGCCAAAATTGGTGCGCCGCGTAAAGACCGTGACAGTGGCGAGTGGATCATAGACGAGCAGACGGGCGAGCCCAAGATATTTTTCTTCCCTAATTTAATGGCCAGTTGCACTACCGCCATCATGGAGGGAATGGTCATAGACACCCTCTCCAAAGAGGTGAAAGACGCCCAGAACGGCATGATCGAGTTCACCCTGGTAAACCACCCGCTGGATTGCCCCACTTGTGACAAGGGTGGCGCCTGTGAATTGCAAGACCGCGCTTATGAATACGGTGCCGGTCAGTCGCGCTTTGTCTTTGACAAGCGACATCAGGAAAAACACCATGCGCTCTCTGAACTCATTACCTTAGACCGCGAACGCTGTATCCACTGCAAGCGCTGTGTACGTTATTTTGAAGAAATCCCCGGTGACGAGGTGCTGGACTTTATCGAGCGGGGCGTTCACAGTTATATCGGTACGCTCGAAGATGGTTTGCCGAGCAATTTTACCGGCAACATCACCGACTTTTGCCCGGTGGGAGCGCTTTTGGACAGCACCAGCCGTTTCAGAGGACGCAACTGGGAGTACGACCACACCCGCAGCAGTTGTTTAGATTGTGCGGTGGGCTGCGCCATTACCATAGACGCCCGCACCGGGCGCATCGAACGCATCAAAGCCGCGCGCAACACCCAGGTCAACAACGACTGGATTTGCGACGGCGGGCGTTTTGGTCACGAATATGTTGATGCCGACGAACGCCTAAAAACGCCGCTGATTCGTCGTGACGGTAAATTAACGCCCAGCACCTGGGAAGAGGCAGCGGCTTTTATCAATGACAAACTAGCCGACTTGGGGGCCAAAGAAACGGGCATTATCCTGCGCGCCGATGCGACTTTGGAAGAAGGCGTTGCCGCCAAGGCACTGGCCGCGCAACTTGAGACCGGGCAGCTTGACCACTTCCCGCGTCTGGCGGCCTCAGTCATCCCGCAGGGTGTACGGGCTACGCTCAATGACGTTGCTACCAGCGACGCTATCTTGGTACTGGGCGATGTCAGCGAGGAAGCGCCCATAGTCGATCTGCGTATCAAAGAGGCACTAAAAGGCGTGACTCCGCCGGAACTCATGCCGCACGGAGTGCCCTTGGCCGATCTGCGGCTAAAAGAACGTATGCCCAGACAGCGTGAGATTCTCACGGTGGCTTCGCCCTATCGCTGTGACCTCATGAAACATGCCGGTAGCACGCTGACTTATCCCGCCGGTACCGAAGTGGAGTTATTGGCATCATTGCTGCAAGCCGCTAACGGCGAGGGGGAAATAAGCGAAGAAGCTGCGATGCGCTTGGGCTCGAGCCCTGAGCAACTCAATGACTTGCTGAAGCGGCTGAGTGGAGCTAAAAACCCGGTGATTATCTATGGCGCTTTTGTGCTGGCCGCATCAGAAGCCAGCAATGCCGTCCAGGCCCTGGCC
Organism: Trueperaceae bacterium; assembly: GCA_030147925.1. GTDB lineage: Bacteria > Deinococcota > Deinococci > Deinococcales > Trueperaceae > JASBUK01. The sequence continues at coordinate 14,266 of JASBUK010000143.1, read as the reverse complement.
AAGGCCGTCGGGGCGAAGCTGCTGGCTATTGGCCCCATGGCCAATTCCTATGGTTTAGAAGCGCTTGCTGTCTTGCCCAGCCACGCGCGTTACAGCGTTCAAGAGATGCTGCGCGGCAGCGCCAAGGCGCTGATTGTTTCCGGTCTAGATGTCGCTAAAGATGCCGAGGCAGCTAAGGCGTTAAAAGAGCTCGAGCTATTAGTCGTCCATGACAGCTTTGCCAACGCCACGACTGAGCTGGCCCACGTGGTTTTGCCCGCAAAAACCGCTTATGAAAAAGAAGGTACGGTGGTCAACTTAGAAGGGCGTTACCTGCCGCTAAAACCCGCCCCGGTAGAAAACGGCCAGTCCGAGGACTTTTGCGGATTGGTCAAGTTTTTGGGTGAGACCATGGGTACACGCTTAGAAGGCCGCAGCGTGCGCAGTGCCCGCCGACTGCTGAAAAAACGCTTGCAGCTTGATTTAAGCGAACTATCTGAAGAAGGTTATCTCTCGCCAGCCAAGGCCAAAGCCGCCAGTAAGTTCAAGCTCAAGGAAAGTTATGAACTAGAGGGTAATCTGCTGCTCACCCCAAGCATGATCAGGCACGAGCAACTAAGCCGTAATGCCCACCTTCATGCGGTTTATGGTGACGCTGCTTTGCGCCTAAACCCAGCAGACGCGGTAGCTCAAGACTTAAATGACGGTGATGTGGTTGCTTTCGAGTTGCAAGGGATCGAGCGTCAGGCCGTAATCAAGCGTAGCGAAGCGGTTCCTGTTGGTCTTATGCTCTTGCCCGCTTTACCCGAACAGCCTGCGGCTTTGCTTTGGCTCGAGCCTACTAAACTGATCAAAGCTGCTGTAGCGGAGGTGCTGGCCTGATGATAGACTCGCTGCTCATCACCTTCTTAAAAGCCCTGCTTTTAGTGCTGGTGTTGCTGGGGGCCTTTGCCTACATGACTTTGATTGAACGCCGTCTGCTGGGACGTATGCAGCACCGCTTCGGCCCTAATCGCGTGGGGCCTTTTGGCTTGCTGCAACCCATTGCTGATGCTATTAAGTCAGTTTTTAAAGAGGATATCGTGGTATCGGCGGCGGATAAATTTGTCTACTTTCTGGCGCCCTTTATCAGCATCACCTTTGCCCTGAGTGCCTTTGGGGCCATTCCTGCTGGTCCGGCGGGGAGCTTTTTTGGCTTCAACCCCTGGATCGTAGACCTAGACATCGGCCTGCTCTATGTCTTTGCCGCTACCAGCATGGGGGTTTACGGTGTCTTTTTGGCGGGCTGGGCCAGCAACAGCAAGTATTCGCTTCTGGGCAGTCTGCGCTCCTCGGCCCAGATGATCAGCTATGAGATGGGCTTGGGTTTGTCGGTGCTGGGCCTCATCATGATCACCGGCACTTTGAACCTGCGCGAAATTGTCGATTATCAGTCCGGCGCTTACCTGCTGATCTTGTTGCAGCCGGTGGCCTTTGTCACCTTTCTGATCTCGGCCATTGCCGAGGTCAACCGCACGCCCTTTGACCTACCCGAAGCCGAGCAGGAAATCGTTGCGGGTTACCTCACCGAGTACTCGAGCATCAAATGGGCGCTGTTTCAGATGGCCGAGTACGTCAACATGATGACCGGCGCGGCCTTTATCAGCACGCTGTTTTTAGGTGGTTGGCGCGGGCCACGTTTTTTAGACGCAGTCGTGCCCGGCATTTCCGAATGGCCTTTTATCTGGCTGATTTTAAAGATGGCGATTTTTATGTTCCTCTTTATCTGGCTGCGGGCGACTTTGCCACGTTTGCGCTATGACCAGCTGATGCGTTTTGGCTGGATTTGGCTCTTTGAATTGGCCATGCTCAGCGCCATCGTGACCGGGGCGGTGATCGCCTTTGTTCTTTAAGGGCTACAAGTTAATTAAAGATTTAAGCTTTAGTTTTAAGCTCAGAATCACAGCTTATAACCGCAGCGGAGGTGCTTTATGAGTGTGCTGGATATCGCCAAGGGCATGGGGGTTACGCTTGGTCACCTGTTCAAAAAACCGGTGACGGTGCGCTACCCCGATGAGCCTGTGGATATAAAGCCGCGTTTTAGAGGGCGTCATCACTTGCTGCGTCACCCGAGTGGCTTAGAAAAATGCATTGGCTGTAGCCTCTGCGCGGCGGCCTGTCCGGCTTATGCCATTTATGTCGAGGCCGCTGAAAACGATCCGAACGATCCAACTTCGCCGGGTGAGCGCTACGCCAAGATTTACGAAATCAACATGCTGCGCTGCATCTTTTGCGGCATGTGTGAAGAAGCCTGTCCCACAGGTGCTATTGTGCTTGGTCACGAGTTTGAATTAGCCGATTTTAGATATCCGGACTTTGTCTACGGTAAAGAGGACATGTTAGTAGGCACTAAGGGCAGCAAGTGGCAGCGCCGCGAGGCCCAGGCTAAAAACGAAGATGTCAAGCTGGGTTTTAAGGCTGGCCCTCGCCCCGAATTAGAGGGGGTCGATTACTGATGCTGACCTTTGTAGTCTTATCGGTCTTGATGATTGTGGGGGCCGTGGGCGTTATTACCCTCAAACAGCCGGTGCACGCGGCCTTGTCGCTGGTAGCCACCCTGCTGACCTTAGCGGTAACCTATGTGACGCTACAGGCGCACTTTTTGGCCGCCATTCAGGTCATAGTTTATGCCGGGGCAATCATGGTGCTTTTCCTCTTTGTCATCATGCTGCTCAATATTCAGGGTGATCAGCCGCAGCCCCACTTCCGCTGGATGCAAATTGTCGCCTATCTGACGGCGCTGTTAGCAGCGGGGGCCATAGCCGCTACGGCTTTTTTAAGCCCACGCGAACTGCCCAATGCCGAACTAATGAGCGAGGCTTTGGCCGGTGGCGGGGCAGCCGCTATAGGCGAGGCGCTGTTTAACGACTTCGTCTTAGCCTTTCAACTGGTCGGAGTGCTGCTTTTAACGGGCATTATTGGCGCGGTGAGTTTGGTGCAGCGTAAAGCTACTCAAACAGCCAAAGACGAGCGGGAGTTAAGTGGTGTCTAGAACTAATCTGAACTTAGTAATGCAAGTTATTGAGGCTCGTCAACTTTTAGTAGCCCTGTTAAAGGAAGCCGAATATGGTTGCCACTGAGTATTACGTAGCGCTAAGCGCTATTATTTTTGCTATTGGTGCGGTAGGCGTGCTGACACGCCGCAGCGCCATAATGATCTTTTTATCGGTTGAGTTGATGCTCAATGCCGCCAATTTGGCCCTGGTTGCCTTTGCGCGACAGTGGGCGGCGGCTGGTGCGGCTGTGGCGCTTTCCGGTCAGGCAGCGGTCTTTATCATCCTGGCGATTGCCGCCGCCGAAGTGGCGGTGGGCTTAGGAATTTTGGTGGCCATTTTCCGCTACCGCAGCAGTACCGATGTCGATACTCTTCATGAGGTGCGCCTATGAACGATATTGTTACCTGGGCAGCCTTAGCACCAGTTTTGGCGCTGCTTGGTTCGTTAATCAACGGGCTGTTTGGCCGCCGCCTAAAAGAACCCTTACCCGGCATTATCGGCAGTGTGGCCGTGGGTGCGGGCTTTGTGCTGTCTTTTATAGCCTTTATAGCGCTATTAGGTCGTACTGAACCCAGCGTGTCGCTGGTTTTATGGCCTTATCTGAACGCCGGTAGCTTTAGTCTTGAGCTTGGTTTTGTCATTGATTCGCTAAGCGTCATCATGATGATGATTGTGACCGGGGTCGGCCTGTTAATCCATATTTATTCCATTGGCTACATGCATGGCGACAGTGGTTTTAGCCGTTATTTTGCCGGGCTCAACCTCTTTATTGCCGCCATGTTGATTTTGGTCATGGCCGATTCCTTCTTGCTGATGTTTGTCGGTTGGGAGGGCGTTGGGGTCGTCTCATATCTATTGATTGGCTTTTGGTATCGCGAACGCCTCAATGCTGATGCGGCCCGCAAGGCCTTTATCGTCAACCGCATTGGCGATGTAGGCTTTTTGCTGGCCATGTTTCTTATCTTTAAGACCTTTGGCACGTTAAATATTGCCGAGGTCAACGAAGCGGCACTCTCGCTGGTATTTGGTTCGGCGGCGCTGTCGCTAATCGCGCTCTTGCTATTGCTGGCCGCCACCGGCAAATCGGCTCAGTTGCCTTTGCAGGTCTGGCTGCCCGACGCCATGGCCGGTCCTACGCCAGTTTCGGCGCTGATTCACGCGGCTACTATGGTGACTGCGGGTGTTTATCTGATTGCTCGAGCCGCTCCTCTGTTTGCCCAGAGTCCGGCGGCGGCAGCTACGGTGGCCTGGGTGGGGGCTTTAACGGCAATAATTGCCGCTTTTGTGGCGCTGTCACAAAAGGACATCAAGAAAATCCTCGCCTATTCGACGATTTCGCAACTTGGCTATATGTTTGTGGCCGTGGGTGTCGGTGCCTACTGGGTGGGGATATTCCACTTCTTTACCAATGCCTTTTTCAAGGCGCTGCTCTTTTTGACTGCTGGTTCGGTCATTCACGCTTTGGGGGGCGAGCAAAACATAGACAAGATGGGTGGCCTGGGCAAATCCATGAAAATCACCGGGGGGACGGCCCTGATTGCTGCGCTGGCGATTTCGGGTGCGCCGTTTTTATCCGGGTTTTTCAGCAAGGACGCAATTTTATCAGCGAGCTTTAACAGCGAACTCATTGCCGGTTACGGCAACTATGTCATCTATGCCATTTTGCTGCTTACGGCGGTGATGACGGCGTTTTATATGTTCCGCTGGTACTACCGGGTCTTTGCCGGTAGCGAGCGGCTTGACAAAGAAACCAAGGTGAGACTGCACGAATCGCCCAGCATCATGACCGTGCCGCTGCTGATTCTGGCCTTCTTTAGTGTCGTTGCCGGTTATATCGGCTTGCCCGAATTTGCCTTTCCCAACTGGTTGGCTCCCTGGCTCGAGCAATCAATAGAAGCCCCGGTTAACTTTGTGCACCGCGCCGTGCTGACCGAGTGGTTACTAATTGGGCTCTCGGTGCTTGCGGTGGCCGTAGGTCTGGGGCTGGCCTACTGGGTCTATCATCTTAAGAATGCCGCGCCGCTAGCGCGTTTTAATCAGGGCTTCTTGGGGGCGCTAAACCGCTTTTCGCAAAGCGGAGCGGGTTTTGACGGCCTCTATCGCAACGTCTTTATAAACCCCGGTGAAGGCACAGCCGGTGGGCTGGCCGCGGTGGATAAAGAGGTGATTGACCGGGGTATCAGGGCTGGCTTTGTCAGCGTGGGTCTCCTGGGCCGCTTGCTGGGCTTGTGGCAATCTGGCTATGTGCGCATTTATGCGCTGGCGATGCTCGCCGGAATCGCCATACTGGTGATTCTGCTTGCCGTGACTGGGGTGATGGCATGACCTTAGCAGCACTTTTCTTACCCTTAGTGACGGCGCTACTGCTGTCTTTCACGGCTCAGGCGCAGGCTAAGCGTGCGCTGGCACTGGCCGGAACCATCCTGACCTTTGTTGTAGCGCTCTTTTTGCCCGGTGACAGTGGGGTGGCAGTACCCTGGATTCCTGGTTTTGGCGTTTATTTTGCGCTTAATCCTGCAGGAGCGGCAGCCGTGCTGGTTCCCGTAGCCGCCCTGGTCATGATTCCTACGGTGCTTTATGCCGGTCTAAAGGTCGAGCGGCGCGGCGGGGCTTTTATCGCTTTGCTGCTGGCTATGCAGACGGGTCTAAACGGCATCTTTTTGGCCAAAGACCTGGTGCTTTTTTACCTCTTTTGGGAGGCAACGCTTATCCCCAGCCTCTTTATGCTAGGTATTTGGGGTGGTGGCGAACGTCGCGCGGCGGTAATGAAATACATGATCTACGCCATGACCGGCTCGCTGCTCATGCTGCTGGCTATTTTAGCCATCAAACCGCTTTCGGGTGCGGCCAGCTATCAGCTGGCTGACTTGCTGGCGGTGACACCACAGTTGGCCCTGCGGACTCAAGTCTGGTTGTTTATTGGTTTTACGCTGGCTTTCGCCGTTAAGTTGCCCTTGTGGCCGCTTCATGCCTGGTTACCTGATTTCCACGAGCAGAATCATAGTTCCGGTGCTGCTGATGTAGCGGGGACGCTTTATAAAGTCGGCGCTTGGGGCTTTTTTGCCTGGGCATTACCACTCTTGCCGGCTGCCGCTACGCTGATTGCGCCTATCTTGCTGGCGCTGGCGGCCTTTACTGCGGTCTACGCCGCGCTGATAGCCACCTCACAAAGCCACTTTAAGCGCCTCTTGGCCTATGCTTCGCTCTCGCACATGGGGATAGTGGGGGTGGGTCTCTTTGGCCTGCATCTGGCCGGGCTTAACGGAGCGATTTATTTGCTTGCCGCCCAGATGGTTTCCACCGGGGGCATGTTCTTGATAAGCGGGATGCTCTTTGACCGCAAGGGCAGTTTCGACCTCTCGAATTTTGGCGGTTTGGCCAAGAGCGCTCCTGCTATGGCCGCACTGACTTTGTTTGTGCTTTTTGCCAGCATTGGTGTGCCCGGTTTGGCTAACTTTCCTGGTGAATTCATGAGTCTTTTGGGTGCGTATCAAAACAATCCTTATCTGGCGGCCTTTGCCACTCTAGCGGTTATTGCCGCTGGTGTTTATGGTGTCAATCTCTACCAGCGACTTTACCAGGGCCGTGAGGAACACGGGGCGGTGCGTGAATTAGCAGGGCTCGAGCTCTTGGTGCTGGTGCCGATTGTCGTCGGCATTCTCTGGCTCGGGCTTGCCCCCCAACCCCAACTGGAACGAATAGAAGAACAATCACAACTGCTAAGCACGCAACTGGAGGTGCAGATGACCGAGACTGTGCTGCTTAAAGGAGCTGAGCGCTAATGCCGCTGGTCTTACCCGATATCGACTGGTTGACGCTGGCCCCCCTGTTGGTGCTGCTAAGCACGGCCTCGCTTGCTGCGCTATATGCGCTTTACAACCGCAGCAGCAAGGCTGTGGCCCTGCTGGCCCTGTTGGGTTTGGCGGTGGCGGCCATTTTTAATTTGCAACTCTTTGTGGCCAGCCGCGCCGGTGAATTGCGCAGCAGTTTCGGCCTGCGTTACTTAGCCGATCAAGGGGCGCTGGCCTTTAACTTTGTGATTTTGCTGGGCGCTGCTTTAGCTATTTTGATTAGCTATGACTACCTCAAACGCGCCGAGCTCGAGCAACCAGAATACTATCCGCTGATGTTGTTGAGCGCGAGCGGAGCTATGGTGATGGCCGCCGCCGGTGACCTTATCATCCTGTTGCTGGGTCTGGAGATCATGTCGCTGGCCGTCTATGTGCTTTCCGCCTGGCGGCAGCAGGCCAGAGAGTCGGCAGAAGCCGGCATGAAGTACTTCCTCTTAGGCGCTTTTGCCTCAGCATTTTTGATTTATGGCATTGCCCTGATCTACGGGGCGACAGGTTTCTTTAGCTATCCTCAGATTGTCGCGGGTCTCTTGGCCGAAGGTTTTGAGCAAATCTTTTTGGCTACTTTGGGCGGCATCATGATCTTGGCCGGCTTGGGCTTTAAAGTGGCCCTGGTGCCTTTTCACCAGTGGGCGCCGGATGTCTATACGGGGGCACCCACCCCGGTGACGGCTTTTATGAGCGTCGTGGTCAAGACGGCGGCTTTTGCCGCTTTGCTGCGTATTTTTGCTTTTATCTACCCGGAGCTTGGAGTCTTGGCGGTGCAGAGCCTTGTCGTCCTGATTGCGCTGACTCTGATTGTCGGCAACTTCACAGCCTTAGTGCAGCGGGGTATAAAGCGCATGCTGGCTTACTCGGCGGTGGCTCACGCCGGTTATCTGGCGCTAGCGGTGCTGGCCGCCGGTAATTTAGGGATGCGTGCGGCTATCTGGTATCTAACCGCCTACACCCTGATGAACGCCGGAGCTTTTGCCGTACTCACCCTTTTGAGTGACCGCAACGATCACGGTGATGACCTTGAGCGTTTCGCGGGTTTGGCCCGCAGCCGACCCTATCTGGCCGCGGCCATGACGGTCTTCTTGTTGAGCTTAGCGGGCATACCGCTACTGGCGGGCTTTGTGGGCAAGATTCTGGTCTTTAGCGCTGCTATTGAAGCGGGTTATGTAAGTCTGACGGTGATTGCCATTATTACCAGCGTGGTGGCAATGGTCTACTACTTGCGACCTGTTATGTATATGTACTTTCGTGAACCCGAGTACGAACCGCTGCAAACGAACAGCCGCAGCACGCATATTGCCATTGGTATTGCTGTGTTCGGGACCGTGCTCTTAGGCATTTTCCCCGGTTGGTGGTACAGCCTCCTGGATTTGGGGCAGAGCTTGCTGGCAGGTCTTTAAATGGCACGGGTGTTTTAGGTCTGGTTTAGGGCTCGAGCCGGTCTGTACAGACCGGCTCTGCTGATTATTGCTGGGATTATCGTAAAGGGGAAGCCTTGCCCCCGTCGTATACCTCTTCGGTGCTGCTTGGGCCGGGGGCTATAACATCGTCCTGGGAGCTTAATGAAGGTGCGCTACCTGCGTCCTGTGCCGTTTGCGCGGTAACGTCACTTAGCTCCGTTTTAGAAGGGATGACGCTCACTTTAGGGCTCGAGCCTTCATCGCTGGAAATGTCAATAATGATTCTCATGGCAACTCCTAATAACAATTCTTAGCGCTTCTAAAACTCACTCCTACACAGGGGGGTTGGATGTTAGGGGAAAGTAGAAGGTCTTCCAATAATGCGGAAAACGACAGTTTGCGCTTAACGGGTGATGCTGTACTTAGCCTCAAAAGAAATAGGCTGATTGCTCAAATTCTTGATTGTCAGCCAGTAAGTGATGCCGCTAGATGCGAGTTCCGTTTCTACATCCCAGGCAATCTTGGGGCCGCCCGAAGCGACGGTGGTGGGCAGCACGGACCAGTGTACCTGCCACTGTGGCGGCCAGCCATAAGTGAACCATCTTTGCGTCTGATTTGGAGCGAGTGTGCCTCCGAATTGCCTGCCGGTGATGCGCAAATCATTAAAGCTGATAAGGTGCCGATGCAGTGAAGCATATCCTCCCGAGGTGAGCTGCTGAATTTGTGAGGGCGTTAGGTCCAGGCGCAGTGGCCCAATGGTCGTATCGATACGGCCCAGTGTTTTGGTGGCCTCATAAAAGTCCTGTTCAAAATCCAAGCGCAAAAAATCTACGCGATCAACCAGGTCGTGTACATTGCCCATGTCGCCTGTTAAGACCACAAAGGCGTTTTTAAACAGCTTTTGTGATGTGGCAACACTAGGGTCGCGGACTCCTTCCGCCCACAGAATGTTTTGCATGTTCAAGAGTTTTTTATTGGCCGAGAAGGTATTGCCGGAAACGGGGCTGACATTTGACAGGAGATAAAAGTCACCGACTTCTTCCTGGCCCAGGAGACCCATCAGATAAAGATCGAGGTTGGCATAGCTGCGCTCGTCAGAGGAAAGCGTGACTCGCTCAAAGTTATTACCGCTCTCGACCCAGTCGTAAATGTCGTAGTCCATAGGGGACTTATTATCATCAAAGTTAAGCGCCCAGTGGCCCCAACCGGCCAGCATGTGGTCGTTTTGCAAAGGCCCGGCGGCACTATCCCGATAACGGGCAAAGGCTCCCCAGCGGTGTCCTTGTTCTTGCAGCATGACATAACGCCAGGCAGAGAAGTGCCCCTGATTTAAGAACATGATGCCTTGCAGCTTGTTTGAGCCATAGGCAGCACGTTGATTAAAGGGGCCAAAGCCTATACCCTGGGTGTCGTTAAACACAAAGCGATACCATGACGAACCGCCCTGTGGTGGCATGCCATTGGCAGAGTCGGTAAAAAAGGTCACGAAATCGTAAATGTCCGGATGCTGGCTGCGAAAGAGCTGGTAAGCCCTGACAAAGTCCACTACCGGTTGGCCGTTAATGGTTTGGATCAGCGTGCCGTCATCTTCAATTACGCATATGTCGCCAAAATCTTGCACACTACCCTGAAAGGCGACTCCTCCGCCTGCCTCAAGCGCCCATTTTTGATGCAGGCGTGGCCAGTCGATAAAGCTCATGTCATCCGAGTGTTGCCGCCCCTCGATAAAGCCCGTGCTTTCCTTGGGTGCATCCGGGCCAAAGGGGGCGACGACATCTGTGCCGATACCCTCAAATGATTTAGGAATAAGATAGTTTTTTGCCACCTTATTTTTTGCTAGTTTGCTCTCTACATAAACAATGAGGGCGATATCCTTGGGTTGAGTTTCACCGCCTTTGCGGCGATGGCCTATGCCCACGCCAATGACGTTGGGATCGTCGTAAAATTCCTCTTGGGCCTGCTTAAGCAGTTGGGTGATATCGACTTCTGCTGGAATTTTGTACGCTATCTTTGCTTTGCTTGCTACTGCCACGATTCACTCCTCTCTGAGATATTTTGCAGTTAATATTTAGCTCATAATGAAACCTCCTACCAGCCACTCACCATTCCGCTTTTATTTCCCTACTCATCAAAGCGGCAACGGCATCTTCTGGGCGTTTGGTCTGATAAATGACCTGATAGACCTCTTTAGCAATAGGTAGGTCGAGGTTTTGCCCTAGGGCGTAGTCATAGACTGCACGCACAGTAGGGATGCCCTCAGCCGTGATTTGGCTTGCCTCTAATTCGGCTAAGCTCGAGCCTTTGGCAATAAGTTCTCCGGCGCGGTGATTGCGTGATCCGGTGCTGCTACAAGTAGCAATCATGTCGCCCAAACCGGCCAGTCCATAAAAGGTCTGTTGCTGGCCGCCCAAATGCGTGCCTAAGCGCACGATTTCGGCCAGACCCCGGGTGATTATGCCCGCTTTGGCATTATCACCTAATTTAAGCCCGTCACTCATACCGGCAGCTAAAGCAATGATGTTTTTTAGTGCTCCGCCTACCTCGACACCGATAATATCCTGGCTGGTGTAAACGCGGAACTGGGCCTGGTTAAGCCAGCGTTGCGCTGCTTTGGCCAGCTCCTGGTCGTTAGAGGCGATGGTGGTGGCGGCGGGTAGTCCCGAGGCAATTTCCTGAGCTAGATTGGGGCCGGAAAGTGCGGCGAGCTTAGCCTGGGGCTGATATTCGGCGATGACTTCGCTCAGGCACTTGAAACTGCCTCTTTCCAGACCCTTGGCACAGGAAATAAGTGCTGGAACTTCAGGGAGCTGCTCCAAAACTTCTCTAAGACCTCTGCTGGGCACGACCATGAACACGGCCTGTACGTTATTTACAGCTTCGCTTAGCTTAGCCGTGACTTTTAGCTGTGGTGGCAATTTCAGCCCCGGCAAATAACGGGTGTTTTCCCGCGTTGTTAGAAGCTGTGTTGCTTGCTTAGGCCGCCTCGTCCAGAGCGTTACGTCTTGTTGCTGGCGAGTCAGCAAGCAGGCGAGCATAGTACCCCAGGCACCCGCGCCTATTACCGCAAGCTTGACGGGGCTTTGATGATGTCGTGTAGCTTTTGGCATAAATAAAGCTTAGCTGATATATTTACCTTCGTGTTTTGTCGCTAGTGGCGAAAAACCCTGTTGGAGGACAAAAGCAAGTATGCCTGTTTATGTCTACAAAAACCTAAACACCGAGGAAATCTTTGAATGGCAGCAGTCGATTGCTGACCCTGCGCTTACTGCTCACCCCAAGACTGGCGACCCGGTTAAACGCCTCATTCAGCCTGTCGGTATTGCTTTTAAGGGCTCCGGGTTTTATGTAAACGACTCAAAGAAAGGCTCGAGCCCGGCTGCTAAGCCCTCAGAGTCATCTTCCAGCAGTAAATAAAAGTAGAGACACAAAAAAGTTACTGCTCTTGAATAAAGCGCAGTTTTTAGTTCTCTACAAAGCGCACTTCAAAAAGTTTGGGCCAGAGCTTGCCGGTAATAAAAAAGCTGTCGCTTTGCGGGTTGTAGGCAATGCCATTTAGCACTGCGTCAGGGCTTAAACTTGCGCGTTCTTCGGGGCTGAGCAGCCCGGCAGCGTCGATTTCGCTGAGCACCCGGCCACTGCTCTTGTCAATTTTTACGATGGTATCTGTTTGCCAGATGTTGGCATAAATATAGTTGTCAACGCATTCCAGTTCGTTGAGCATGTTTAGCGCTTTGCCCCTAAGGCTGACTTTTATCTCCTTGTCAACTTCAAAACTATCCGGGCTGCGTCTAAAGATAGTAGCAGAGCCATCGCTCATAAAGAGCGCGTTTCCATCATAGCAAAGCCCCCAACCTTCGCCCGCATAGCTAAAGCGCCCGGTACTGTTAAAGCTTTCTAAGTCATAGACAAAAGCGCGGCCATTGCGCCAGGTCAGCTGAAAGAGCTGACTATCCACCCGGGCTAAACCCTCGCCAAAATACTCATTGCCCAGGTTGAGCATCCGAATGACCTCACCGGTCTGCGGGTTGACCTCACGTAGCGAAGAGCGGCCATCAAAAAGGCCGGTGCTTTCATAGAGCAAGCCGTTATAAAACAGCAACCCCTGGGTAAAGGCTTCCGGATCGTGGGGACGAACCGAGATAACTTCGGGTGTGGCGGTTGCCACCTGCTGCTGACAGGCGGCGAGGACAAAACTGAGGACAAAAAATAGCATTAGCAACGGAGCTTTTGGCCAGAAGCGCTCAGACATCGTTTACCTCCATAAGGGCTTTTTTAACACTTTGCCAGACAGCATTAGCAATTTCTGTTTCTGTTTGGGCAGCGTCAATGACTACCCAGTTGGGATTATTGCCGGCCTGGGTGAGAAAACCCTGGCGGACCCGCCGGTGAAAACTCAAATCCGCCAGCTCGAGCCGGTCCTTTTGCCCCCGATTGGCAACGCGTTTTAGCCCTTTTTCGGGGTCGATATCGAGCAAAATGGTTAGATTGGGGCTAAGCCCTTGGGTAACGCGGGCGGTTAAGTCGTTGATAAAACTAAGCTCGAGCCCGCGCCCATAACCCTGATAAGCAATAGAGGCGGCATAAAAACGATCACTGATGACAAGCTTGTTCTTTTCAAGAGCAGGTTTAATGACCTCGTTGACATGTTGAGCCCGGCTGGCACAATAGAGCAAAAATTCCGTCAGTGGGTTTATCTCCAGCTTGGGGTCGAGAATCACGGCGCGAATAGCGTCTGCTGCGGGTGTGCCTCCGGGTTCTTTGGTAATGATGGGTGTGATGCCGCGCTGAATCAGCCTGGCCTTAAGAAGCTGTATCTGCGTGGTTTTGCCCGCGCCCTCGGGACCTTCAAAGACAAGGAATTTATTCATGATGGATTAGGGGAAAGTAAAAAGTGGAAAGTGGAGATTTTTCCCTCCAACCACTTACCACCAACCACAAACTACTAACTGCCATTAGAGACCTGTCGGCAGCAGGATAAACTCTGCTTCTAAGCCAAACTCGTGGCGCAGTTTATCGGCCAGCAGATTCACACCCACCGTTTCCGTCATATAGTGGCCGGCATACATGGCATTTATGTTGCGCTCGAAGGCTTCATAGAAAACTTCATGCTTGGGCTCTCCGGTTAGAAAAGCATCAAGCCCTTCATTGGCGGCTGTCACTACATCCCAGGCTGCGCCGCCGGTGATGATGCCCAGGCTGCTGACTTCCAGCTTGCCACCTGCGTGAACCAGCACGGCCTCGCCCAACTCTTTTTCGATAAGGTTGGCTAAGTCGCGTAGTGAGATGCTGTTGGGAAAGACCCCTTTTACCCCAATGGATTTACCCCGCCACATCCCAAAGGGCTCGAGCGCACTCAAACCGAGGATGCGTGCCAGACCCCAGTTGTTGCCTACTTCCTTATGAGCGTCAAGCGGAATATGAGCGGCATATAAACTGATATTGTTTTCCAATAAATAACGAACACGTTTGCCGTGCATGCCGCTGAGCGCCAACGGCTTGCCCCAGAACAGGCCATGATGCACAATGAGCATGTCCGTGCCCAGTTCGGCGGCTTGCTCAAAGGTATTGAGGCTTGCGTCAACCGCAACGGCAATCTTCCTGACTTCTGCGGCCCCTTCTACCTGAAGACCGTTAAGCGAGGTGTCCTCATAATCGCCAATCATTAAATAGTCGTCCAACCAGCGAACCAAGTCGTTCAATTTCATGCCTAAAGCCTAACCCGGGTGCCGCCCGGGTACAAGCTGATGCTGAGTTTTTTTGCTCGGGCGCGTAAGTGCCGCGCGCCGCTTATAATTGCTATATCGGCGCTGAGAAAGGGGTAAATCTAAGACTGCCAGCTTATGCCAAAAGGACATTTTTGATTTTGGCTAAAGGGTGCAACATTGCCTACGGGGATGAAGCTGGAAGCGAAAAGGCGTCGAAGCGTAGGGTGTCAAAGGTAACAAGAGGGTGTTTAGCACAGGTTTGCGCTCTCAAGGCTGCCATACCGGCAGCACCTTGTTCG
>JASBUK010000134.1 GCA_030147925.1 Trueperaceae bacterium | reverse complement strand
CCGAGTTGTGAGAGCGTATCACTGATAATGCAGTAAGCCGTTACAATAAAGCTGTCGTCCATAGGGATTCCTCCAAACTTGATGTCAATCAACACCAGTTTGAACGGTCATCCCTATGGATGGCAACTAGCAATTACGGTTGATCGATTCCTAAACGATTTCACGGGTTTCGCTCTACGTTTCCTATTTGAGCAGTACAACAGCGGGTACGGTGAGTTAAAACATCTAATGTTTTTTCCAAATCAAAAGGGTTTCGAGATTGAAGACGAGATACAAACTGGTGATGTTTTCCAGCGTGCCTTGATAGCTGATACGTATTGCGATGCTGAGGAGGTTTTAGGTATTGACCTAACGACACCCATACAAAACGAAGTTAAATACATCATTGATCAAAGAAGGCGAGATAGGATGGGGGGTTGGTCCTATTTCCCCAATCTGCTTGAACTTGCCCCAGACGCGGATACCTTAGCTCAAAGCATACAGTTATTTATAAGATCAAATAGCTGGATCAATGTGAAACATTATGCCCAAAAAGCAATTGATGCTCTGTTAAATGATGGCGTTAATCCAGACGGTTCCCTCGAAACCTGGATTATTGAGCAAAAAAGTAGTAACAGGATAGCCCAAAGGCAACTTTATTTTGCCGAGAATTTCTGGGGTCGGGGCCCAGACACTGATGTAATTGCCAATATGCTATACGCCTTAGATATGACTAAAGATCCTTGCTATTCGCCAATCATTTGCAGAGGTACTGACTACTTGCTATCACAACAAAAGTGTGATGGAACCTGGGAAAGCACGTGGTATCATGGACCTTTTTATGGTACTTACGTTTGTGTACGATTATTAACTTCGTTGTCTCATCCACAAGAAAGAGTATTTAAAGCCCTAAAATCTGCATGTGAAGGACTGAGTGATCTTCAATGTCAAGATGGAGGCTGGGGTATAAAGGGTGATAGCGACCCTCTTTCTACCTCACTCGCTATTCTTGCGCTTACGAGCTTTTCGAAAATAACTTTTGCCTCGTCAACCAAGGGGATTAACTCAGGTCTTAATTATTTGAGTAAATACTGGCACGACCAGAACCTCTGGCCAAAAGTTGATTTTATAAAGATGGATCTTGGGCGAGCTCGCCAGGATGTTAAACGCACGCTAACATACAGTAGTCAAACTATTACAGCTAATTTTGTTGCCAAGGCTGGCTTAAAAGTAGCTAGTATACAAAAGCAAGTACGGGGTGATTAATCAGATGACGTCTGATGAACTCATTGACTTTTGCAAATCTCGTCTGGTTGAACGACCCTTTGTGCTAGACACTTCTGAAAAGGACAAAGTTTACGCCCTTTCGATTAAAGACGAAAGATTTGTGAGAATATCCGAACAAGTGTATTGCATACTTAAGGGGGTTGCAGAGGGTTTGTCTTATGAAGCTATTGCGTTTAAATTGAGCCATTCAAACCTCCCGCCTACCCCAGAAGAAGTTAAGAAAGCATGCGAAAAGATCGTTGCCAAAATCTCAACAATAGAGGCCTCTCCGAAAAGTAATACACATAAAAGCCTTTGGCTCAAAACTCCATTTTTAGGTCCCAGTGCTGTAGGGTTTATCAGCAAATTGTTCGCTCCTCTATTTCACCCTTTGCTCTTCTCGATCTTTTTACTAGCAACTGCATTGGCGTTTGTATATGCAGGGAAAGCTTTAACATCCATACAATTTGCCGATACAAACTTATTGGGTGGATACTTGCTCTTTCTTCTATCAATACTTGGGCATGAGTTAGGGCATTCATCTGCTTGCAAATGGTATGGAGCCAAACCTAAGGCTATTGGAATCGGGCTTTATTTAATTTACCCCAGCTTCTACAGCGATGTATCCGATGCCTGGAGATTAAAGCGGTGGCAAAGAGTCATGGTTGATTTGGGTGGAATGTATTTTCAACTGATCTTTGCTGCTATCTATGTTTTACTATTCCAACTAACACAATTTTCATCATTCCAGGCAGCACTCGTATTGATTTGGGGCAGCCTCGCGTTCTCATTGAACCCAGTATTTAAATTTGACGGATACTGGATTCTTGCAGATGCCTTGGGTGTCGTTAATCTTTCACAGCAACCTCGTAGAATAGTGAGGCATTTTGTGCGGCTTAACAGAAAAAGACTTGTTGACCCCTTACCCTGGAACAACCTTACGATAGTACTACTGTGCCTTTACAGTGTTATTACAATCCTCTTTTGGTTAGTGTTTATAGTCAGAGTGCTACCATTTCTGCTCCAGCAGTTATGGAGCACACCCCAGCTTATAATGCAGATTTCTTCTATATTTGTTGGTTCAGCTAGTTTGTCAAGTCTCCGGGTGTTTCTACCAAATATCGTTATCCTGTTTACCTTACTAATGCTTCTGGGGCGAATCCTTTACACTACTGCTTTAAGGTTTAGGAAAAGAAGTACTTTAGCGTAAGAGGCTATGTTTACAGAACACCTGATGGCAGCTATTGATTCACTGTTATCTCATAAGTTGCGCTCTACTCTTACCACAATTGGCATCATCATTGGAGTTGCCTCAATTCTTACGGTAACTAGTTTAGGAAACATTGCTGCCAGTGTAATTAAAGACGAGATATCTAGACTTGGAGCTAACACGCTTATTGTGCAAGTAAACTTTGACAATCCTGCCTCGGGCCCCCTTACCCACGTGGAAATTGAAGCTCTAGGCAGACTACCGCTGGAAATTATCTTAGAGCGAACTATGTTTGCCACCGTTAAGAGCGGAAACCTTAACTTAGAGGTGACCGTAAAAGGCAAATCGGCAAATGCGCTCATTGCAGACGGCACTTTGGAACTTGAGACAGGTCGTTATTTTACAAAAAGTGAAGAAGCACAAGCATCTCCAGTCGTCGTAATTTCGCAGTATGTAGCCGAAAAACTGTATAAGGGCGAAGAGGCTGTTGGCCGCGAAATTGTGATAAGTAGCCAGCAAAGACGTGAGTATTTCACCGTTATCGGGGTTAAAAAAACTGTCGATGGGCCTCTTGGCTCTTTTATTGAAACTCAAAACATAGATATACCCTTAAGCAGCTACTTCCAGTTGTTTCCTACAGAAGGAAAGGATATATTTGGCTACTTAAATATATCGATTGACCCTTCGGCAAATGTTGACGACGTGACGCAGCAGGCAATTTCAATTTTAGGAAGAATCAGACCTCGCGACACTTTCAAGACTCAAAGCGCCAGGGGACCAGTTCAACTTATAAATACCGTGACCCGAATTTCACAATTTGTCTTTGGCGGTATTAGTGCTGTCAGCTTGCTGGTAGGGAGCATTGGCATATTAAACATGATGCTGATAACCGTAAACGAGCGGGTCGGCGAAATTGGCTTGCGTAAAGCCTTGGGAGCTACCAAATATATGATTTTGAATCAATTTCTTCTCGAAGCGGTTATTTTGACCACCATTGGAGGTGGTCTTGGCGTTATGGTTAGCTTCCTTGCCTTAAACGGTCTGGTACTGCTTAGCCCCTTTCAGGGAATATACTTCATATCGCTATCAACCATCTTCCTCGTATTCATAGGCTGCATTTTCTTAGGCTGCATATCAGGTGCTTGGCCGGCCTGGAAAGCTGCGCGTATGGACCCGATAGCAGCTTTGCAGCACGAGGCGTAATTGTAAAAAAAGGGAAAGTGGTCAGTGGAAAGTAGAGATTTTCCTACTGACCACTCACCACAAACTACTAACTACATTAACCGCTTAGCGTGCCAATAATTGAGAACATCGGCAAGAACATCCCCGCCACAATAAAACCAACCACCGTGCCCAAGAACACAATCAGCATGGGCTCGAGCGCCGCAGTCAAAGATTCAACCGCCTCATTGACTTCCCGCTCATAAAAGCTGGCAATCTTATCAAGCATGGAATCCACCGCGCCGGTTTCCTCGCCAATGGCAATCATGGAGCTGACCAGCGGCGGAAAGACATGCGGGTTTTGAGTCAGGGTCACGCTGAGCTGTTCGCCCCGCTGCACGGCTTGCTTGGCATCGTCCAGAATGTCCTCGACTATGATATTACCGGCAGTTCCTTTGGTGATTTCAATTGATTCTATGATATTGACACCACTTTTTAGGAGCAAGCCAAAGGTGTTGGAGAAGCTGGCAATGGCGGTTTTTTGCACCAGTTTGCCAACGACGGGTATGCGCAGCAAAAGCCTGTCAATGACGTGTTTACCCTGATTGGTCCGGTAGTAAAGGGATATCCCCACCACGGCGGCAACTATGATGATGGCCAACAACCACCACTGATAACGCAAGAAATCGCTAATGGCGATAAGGATGCTGGTAATAAGCGGCAACTCGCCGCCAAGCTGGGTCAGAATAGAAGCGAACTGGGGCACGATGCCGGTAAGCAAAAAGTACGTGACCGCCAGCGCAATCACGAGTACAACCGTGGGATAGGTAAGCGCACTGCGCAACTTGCCACGCAACTCGGCTTGTTTCTCCTGATAGCTGGCAATCCGCTCTAAGATGCCGTCTAAGTTACCCGAAACTTCACCGGCCCGCACCAGGTAGATGTAAAGACGGTTAAAAATACCAGGGAATTTGGCCAGCGCTTCGGAAAGCGGCAAGCCCGTTTCGACATCTTCACGGACTTTTTTAAGCGCGTCTTTAAAACCTTGTTTGTCAGTCTGGCGCTCTAGGATGGCCAAGGACTGCACGATAGGCAAACCCGCATTAATCACCGTGGCAAACTGCCGGCTAAATATCGTCACATCCCTTAAATTGGGTTTGCTGCCGATATCCAACCATTTTGGCAATTTAATATCGGCGTTTAAGCCCGTTTTGGGAGCCTTGATTTCACTGATAAAATAACCCTTTTCACGCAGCAAAGAAGCAACATCACGTTGTGAAGCAGCCTCCATAGTAGCCGTTATCAATTTGCCGCCGCGATCACGCGCCTTGTATTCGTAAACTGGCATCCCGCCTCCTTTAAGCACGGCCCAACAGGCCCAAATATTGCCGTGACGCTGGACTCAGTTTACTATTCGCTAAGGACGCTCACTGACAAATTCGTTACACTATCGGGGGTAGCATAGGCGCTCACGTAAATATCGGTTTTCGGTACGTCTTCGCATAACTGGTAAGGGTGGATGATGGTTACTATCGGTAGCTCGAGCACCTGTGCTGGCAGACGAAAACCATAGCCTTTATCCAGCACCCGACCATCTTGAGCCAGAGCTACACAAGCTAATAGTGACAACTTAAGCGGCGGCAAATCTTTAAGCACCTGGCCATAGCGCTCGGCCCCGGCAATAGAAGCGGCCTTATCAGCGCTGACTAAGCGGCTGTCTAGATAACGGTAAGACCTGCCGTATCTGGCTGGCACAATGATGTTGACACCGTTTTCCAGCAGCAGCTTTCTGAGGGGTTTGAGCACATAGTCGGGGTAGCTTAGCACCAGATCACCGGCAGTTAACTGCGCTGAAACAAACAAGGCATCCACTAGCTGCTTTGCCGCTTTAGCGGCTCCACTAAAGTTAGGGTGATGGCCATGAGGAGGCAAGGGATAAGCAGCCACATGCGCCCTTAGCAACTTATTCCAGACCTGTTCACGCAGCTCGCCCGAGGTCGGTGTCGTCATGAAAGTCAGTCTACCGTCTACTGGTTAGAATGCTTTATGCCCCGTGAATCAGTCAAGGCCAAAAAAGAACGAGCCAAGTTAATTTGGCAAGAACTCAAACTGCTTTATCCCGACGCTCGCACCGAGCTAAATCACGAGACGCCTTTCGAGTTGCTTGTCTCCACCATACTTTCGGCCCAGGCCACTGATAAGAGTGTGAACGCGGCCACACCGGAGCTGTTTGCTCGCTATCCCGATGCGCCGAGCATGGCTCAGGCCAGTCCTGAGGAGCTCGAGCCCTATATTAGAACCATCGGCCTTTACAAAAATAAAGCCAAGAACTTAGTCGCCACCGCCCGGCAACTTCTCAAAGAACATGATGGTGAAGTGCCCAACGACTTTAACACCATGCTCAAATTGCCGGGGGTCGGGCGCAAAACCGCTAACGTGGTGCTGTCTAACGCCTTTGGAAGGCCAGCTATCGCGGTGGATACTCATGTGGGTCGTTTGGCCAAGCGTTTGCGCTTTTCTGCGCATGAAAACCCGGACAAAGTCGAAGGCGATCTAGAAAAACTCTTTCCTAAAAACCAGTGGGTTTTCCTGCATCACGCCTTGATATTGCATGGCAGAAGGGTCTGCTTTGCCCGCAAACCAAATTGTGTAAGCTGTACGCTAAGTCCCTATTGTCCCAGCAGCCGAGTGTAAGCCCTGCCAAAGCGTCTTTTGTGGCCTTTTGCTATGCTGACCGCTATGTTTGATCTGGCAATCATCGGCGCTGGCCCCATAGGTCTAGAGGCAGCTATTTTGGCCAAACGCGCTGGCTTAAATTACGTCGTTTTAGAAAAGGGTTGCGTGGTGAACGCAATTTATCACTACCCCACCTATATGACCTTTTTTACCACTGCCGATAGGCTCGAAATCGGTGGTCATCCCTTTGTTACCGCCACCGATAAGGCTACTCGCAAGGAAGCCCTGGATTATTACCGCAAGGTAGTCGCCAACGAAGGGCTTAATGTCCGACAGTACACCGAAGTGACCGATATAAAAACCGTCCCGGCTGGTTTTGAACTGAATTTAAATCCGGATAAGGCTCCCGCCGAAAAACTCTTAACCCGCAAGCTGGCAATTGCCACGGGCTACTTTGACAATCCGAAAATGCTGGGTATTCCTGGCGAAGATTTAGACAACGTCAGCCATTACTACAGCGAAGCTCACGGCTTTTTTAAGCGCCAAGTCACCATAATTGGCGCGGGCAGCAGCGCGGCGGATGCCGCACTAGACCTCTATCGGGCTGGAGCCGAAGTGACCATGCTTCATCGCGGCGCGGATTTTCGTCACAGCCTTAAATACTGGATTCGGCCCAATCTCGAAAACCGGGTCAAGGAAGCTAGCATTCAGGTGCATTTCAAGACGGAGGTAAAAGAAATCACCCCTAGCGAAGTCATTGCTGTTAAAGATGGTGAAGAATTGCGCATCCCCAGCGATATGACCTTTGCCCTGACCGGTTACTACGCCTCGACAAAGCTGCTAAGGCAAGTCGGGGTTAAGGTCAATACCGAAGACTCATCAGCCGAGTTAAATCCAGAGACTTATGAAAGCAATATCGCAGGTTTATACCTTATCGGCTCGGCGGGTTTTGGCAACCGCACCAGCGATGTCTTTATCGAAAACGGGCTAGTACACGCGCAAAAAGCCCTGACTGATATCGTGGCTAAACTAAAGACCTTGAAGGTCTAAACAGCACAAGAAAGGCGTTATGAGTACCCCGGAAAACAGCTCTGTTAGCTTACAGGCCGTTGTTTCATTGCTCGATAAGGTACACGACCGGCAAGTGCGCGAGCTTTGGGCCTTGCTCGAGCACAACTTTGGCTTAACCGGCATTTACGCCGAGCCTTATCCGCATATCTCCTATCACATCGCCCAAGGCTATGACGAGGGTTTAGAGCAAATGCTTAAGCACTTTGCCAGCACTAAAACAACGTTTAGAGTAAGAACCAGCGGTTTGGGAATTTTTAGCGGCGAAAAGCCAATCCTTTATCTGCCAGTTATCCGCAGCTCGAGCCTTAACCACTTTCACCAACAACTCTGGTCAAAATTGGCAAAATTGGCTAAGGAGCCCAATATCTATTATCAGCCCAGCAGATGGCTGCCCCATATCACCCTGGCTCACGGTGATTTGAGCCATGAACTCTTGCCCAAGCTGATGAATTTTCTGAGCAAGCAAACATTCGACTGGGAAATAAATATCGATAATCTAGCGCTGGTATATACAGCGGCACAAGATCAGGGCTTGCAACGCCGCTTTGCCCTGGCTGCCGAGCAACAGCAGTCACTCTGCCAACCCGAAGGTGACTTATGTCTCTAGCAACCAAGACCGCAAAAAGACTATAAGATTATATAAAGCAATATAAGGAGGCTGAATATGAATCCTACGAATCGCAATCAGGGCATCGGCATTGCGCTCATTGTGCTTGGGGCTTTTTTCTTGCTCGCGCCGCTGTTTAATTTCAACCTAGGACGTTTTGCCTGGCCGCTATTTATCATCATTCCCGGCTTGCTTCTCTTTGTCGGCATGGCCTTGGGCGGCAAATCAGCCGCGGCACTGGCTATCCCTGGCAGCATCGTGACTACCATCGGCCTCATCTTGTTCTTTCAAAATGCTACCGGACGCTTTGAAACTTGGGCCTACGCCTGGGCGCTCATTCCCGCCGCCGTTGGCGCAGGGCAAATCATTCAAGACCGCTTTAGCCCTAAAGAAGGCTTGTCTCGTGAGGGCTGGCGCATGGTCAACCTCGGTTTGATCATGTTTGTCGCTTTTGGCGGCTTTTTTGAACTGTTCATTTTCAACAACTTAGCCAGCAGCTTCTTTGGCCGCGTTCTCATTCCGCTCTTGCTCATTGGCGGCGGAGCCTATTTGCTGATGCGCCCCAGGGGACGTTCTGAAGAAAGTCGACTGCAAAAACCTGAATCTGACGTGTAACAAGTGTTAGCATAGCCGGGATGAAAAAGGCTGAAAAAGACTTTCTCAAGGCACTCCTCGGCGCGCCAGGCCCCAGTTCCTTTGAATCGCGACCCGCCGCGCTATGGCGTGAGCGGGCCGCTAAATACGGCGCTGAAGTTTCCACCGACAGCTATGGCAATTCATTTGCGACCTTTGGTAGCGGGCGCAAACCCCGCGTCATGCTGGCTGGGCACATAGACGAAATAGGTCTAATCGTTACCTATATTGACGATGAGGGTCTCCTCTACTTTAAGGGCGTGGGTGGCTGGGACGCCCAGCAACTAATCGGCCAGCGGGTGCGGATCGTCGGCTATAAGGGCGAAATACTGGGTGTGGTCGGTAAGAAACCCATCCACCTGATGACCTCGGACGAACGCAAGAAACCCGCAAAGATCGATGATATGTGGATTGACATTGGCGCCAAAAACAGTAAAGAGGCCAAAAAACACGTGCGACCCGGAGATTTTGCCGTGCTCGAGCAGCCGTTTTTAGAACTGTTAAACGGACGCTATGTCAGCAAGGCCATCGACAACCGCATTGGCGCCTACATTGTCCTCGAGGCGGCTCGGCGGGCGGCTAAGACCCAGGCCGAAGTGGTGGCCGTGGCCACCGTGCAGGAAGAAATTAGCGGGGTTGGTGCCTATGTCGCCTCGCATGCGCTGAATCCTGATCTAGCCATAGCCGTCGATGTGACCCACGCCACCGATGTTCCCGGAGTAAACAAAAAACAGGAAGGTGATTCCCCCTTTGGCTCCGGCCCGCAGTTAGCTGTCGGTTCTTATGTGCATCGTGGTGTGCTTAATCGGCTTATCGAGGTTGCGGAAAAGGAAAAGATTCCCTACAGTATGGCCACCGCGCCGCGCAACACCTATACCGATGCCGATGACATTGCCAAGAACCGCAGCGGCATCCCTACCGCGGTAGTATCAATCCCCAACCGCTATATGCACTCGCCAAATGAAATGATCGATATCAAAGATTTAGAGAGCGTCGTGGGGCTGATCGCCGCGTTTATCGCCAGCCTGGATGACAAGACTAGCTTCCAGCAGCCCTAGGGTAAATTCTTGCCCCCAAAACCCAACTGTCGCCAGCATTCGTAAAGGCTCACGCCAACACTGACCGACAGATTGAGCGAACGGGTCTCAGGGCGCATGGGTATAAGAAGCTGCCTAGTAAGGTTACGCACCTCTGCGGGCAAACCACGAGACTCCGGGCCAAAGAGCAAAACGTCCCCTTGTTGATAGCCCACCTCGCTATAGTTTTGAGTGGCTTTGGTAGTGAGAGAAAACACACGCCCTGTTGCAAACTTTGGCGCAAAAGCCTCATGGAAGTCAGCAAAGCTGAGATGCAGAGTGATCTTGGCCTCGGACCAGTAATCCATACCGGCTCTTTTTATGGCCTCGTCGCTAAGGCGAAACCCCAAGGGGCGAATTAAATGTAGTTCTGCACCCACAGCCACACAGCTGCGGGCAACATTGCCGGCATTGCCGGCGATTTCGGGTTCAAACAAGGCTACGTGCAACACGACTTTATTGTATCGCCTACTCTTGTTATCTCTTAATACCCACCCTGCTTGCTGAGCGAAAGGAATGAGGTGTGAGGCATCCCCACTTTCCACCTCCTACCAACTACTTTCCACTTTGCCCTCTATTTTGGGACAACTTCCCCAAAAACAGCATGGCGGTATTAGACTGAGAATGTGAAGCTCATCATCAGCCACAACAAACCTGACTTTGATGCGCTGGCCAGCTTAGCCCTCGCGCGTTTAGCACATCCTGGCGCGGTGGCCGCCGTATTGGGTAGCACCGAAGAACAGGTTGAGGCGTTTTTGCATTTATATCGGGATCAGCTCGAGCTCAAAATAGCTACCGACATCCCTTTAGAAGAAGTCAGCGAGCTGATTGTGGTGGACACTTCCGACCCCAGACGCATTGCTCCTTTTGACAGTCTTATCGGCAAGGTACCGGTCACGCTTTACGACCACCACCGTCGTGCCAGCCCGGCGATTCCGGCAGTCAAGGGCTTGCACCGCCTGGTTGGAGCCACCGCCACCATCTTAACACTGCTGCTCAAGACCAAAAACATCGTCATCACACCCGAGCTGGCCAGCTTAGCCCTATTGGGTATTCACGAGGACACCGGGAACTTAAGTTATGCCATCACCCAGGCCGAAGACTATGAAGCGGCGGCGCACTTGCTGCGCTGTGGGGCCAGCCTCAGTCTGGTGCAAGAGTTTTCGCATGAGTATTACGGCTCTCAGCACCGTATTCTCTTTAATCTGCTGATGAGTTCGGCTACAGAGGTCGATATTCAGGGGCATCGCGTGGTGGTAGCCAGCTTCCAGAGCGATGACTATGTGCAGGGTATTGCCCCACTCTGCAATCAGATTCTGGATTTACACGGCGCCGACGCCGCCTTAGTCGGTGCGGAGATGGGCGGCAAGACGCTGCTGATTGCCCGCGCCCGCGAGGGCAGCATCGATGTGGGCACCGCTTTGGCCGAAGCCTTTTCCGGCGGTGGTCATCCCGGCGCGGCCTTTGCCCGCACCGAGCTTAAGCTCGAGCAAGCCATAAGCCTGGCCTTAGCCGCCTTTGAGCGCCACAGCCGCAAGGCCCTTAGCGCCCAGGCGCTAATGAGCCGCCCGGTTAAGACAGTGCTCGACACGGCCAGCATTGCCGAAGCTCAGGATTTATTGGTGCGCTATGGGCATAACGGCTTGCCCGTGGTCGATAAAAGCGGCAGCTTAGTCGGAGTGATTTCCCGGCGCGATCTCGACCGGGCGCTGCGGCACGGCTTAGGTCGCTCACAAGTAAGCGGTTTTATGACCAAGAACGTCATCACGGCAACAGAACAAAGTAGCCAGCGAGAGCTCGAGCAAATCGTGCAAAGATACAACATAGGTCGCATTCCCATAATGCGTGGCAAAAAGCTGCTGGGTATAGTCACACGCACCGACTTGGTAAGCGCCAGACACCAAACGGACAAACTGGCTTTAACCGTAGAGGAAAAAGCCGTCAAAAAAGTGCTTGAGAGCCTGCCTTCTGGTGCGCTCGAAACAGTCAGAAAAACCCAAACCCTGCTCAAAGACGGTGCGCTCCATCTGGTGGGCGGCACCGTCCGTGACGCCCTTTTGGGCACCGGCATGCAGGACTTGGACATCGTGGTGGAGGGCACCAGCGCCGAGGTTTTGGGCACAGCTATGCAAAAGGCCTTTGGCGGCAGCCTGAGTTGCCATCTTGATTTTGGCACCTGCACCTTAAGATTAGCCAGCGGCCTCGTCATTGATCTGGCAACAGCCCGCGAGGAATACTACCAACATCCCGGGGCCTTGCCCAATGTCATCCCCAGTACTTTGCGCAAAGACTTATCCCGGCGCGACTACACCATCAACGCCTTGGCCATTCGCGTCAGTCCGGAACCAGCGCAGCTTTTAGACCCCTATGGCGGCCTAAACGATCTGAATAACCGGGTATTGCGCAGCCTGCATCCGCTTTCTTTTATCGAGGATCCCACGCGCATAATTCGCGGCGCGCGTTTAGGCGGGCGGCTCGGGCTTAGTTTTCACCCGGATACCTTAGCCCATATGAAAACCGCCCTGAACCCTGAAGTGCTCGGAAAAATCAGCAAATCACGGCTGAGGAGTGAATTACAACTTACCTGTGCCGAACCACGCGTCAGCCCGGCGCTCAAGCTGCTTGATAGCTGTGGAGCGCTAAAAGCCATGTTTGACATGCAGGCCGATGAAATTATGCTCAAGCAACTTGACGCACAGCGCCGGGAGCACCCGATTCCCGATGAGAGCTATCTGCTGGTTTTGCTGCTAAGCGTGCCGGATAAACACCTGCTGCGCCACAGCAATATGTTCAGTTGGCCCAAGCGTTTTTTAGAAGCGCGGAAATTTTTGCTCAGGGCCCGGCAAGCAGACCGTGTTGACGAGGACAGCTTGGCAGATAGCAGTGAAGCGGTACGCGCCGTTCTCAAAACCTTAAGTCCGGTGCTGCGTTCTCAAGTAGAGCACTTTGAACTTGTGCCGCAGCGCAGAAAGTTGCGCGGCAGAGACGTGTTAGACTTGGGGCTGTCGCCCGGGCCTCAGGTTGGCCAGGTCTTAGCAAAGGTCGCCAAGGCTCGAGCCGATGGCCAAACCACTTCTTTTGAAGCAGAGCTTAAGCTGGCCAAAGCGCTTATCAAAAAACTTGCCTTGCAGGCAAATACGCATCAGGAGTAAACATGCTGCTCGACTATTTCCAAGGACGTTACAATACCACCGACGTGGTCATCGTCTCGATTATCATGATCTTTGCGCTCATTTTGCACAACATTGTGCAGGCCTATGTTGCATCTCGTTACGGCGATTCCAGCCCCAAATTTGCAGGCTTTATGCATTTTGACCCTCAGCGACAGCTCGAGCCCATAGGTGTGATCTTCCTCTTTCTGCTGGGTTTTGGTTGGCCCAAGACAATCAATGTCAACAGCCGCAACTACAGTGGCCGTGGCCGCCAGGAAGCCATGGTCTGGTACAGCGGGCCATTGACCTATTTGGCCGTGGCGTTTTTTAGCGTGCTCTTAGCGACAGTCTTTAATGCCGTAAACAGCCCGGTGCTGGCGCGTTCCTTTTTTCTGGCTGCCTCGGTGTCAACTCTGCACGCGGTAATAAATCTTTTCCCGGTTTATCCGCTAGATGGTGCCAGAGCCGCCTTAGCTTGGGGTAACAGTGATGTACGTCGCATAGTGCAGCAGATTGCTTCTTATGGTCTGCTGGGGTTTATCGTGGTGTTTTTATTGCTGAGCTTTACCGGCATAATCAACGGACTCATTTCCTTTTTTCTGACGCTGTTTATCCGCATAGTGGGGCTTATCCCAGGGCTTTAAACCGACTCCCTGACCAGCTTCTTAATATCAACCAGCATTTGTACGACCGGCGCATAGGTCTCCATTGTGCTAATAAGCCGTCCCGAGAGATCATATTTGCGAATCAAATGCCCACCACGACGTGCCGCATAAAGATAACCGCTGTCATCAACGCCAAGGTCAAGCAGCGCGTCAGTGGCTTCGCCTTGCAAAGCATCCACCGAATATGACAGCGCAATCTTGCCATCGGGCGAGATTTTGCGTATCTTGCCACCGGTAACGTCGCTGATATAAAGATTACCAAAAACATCAACGGTAAAGCCGTCAATAAGCCGGGTTTCCTGTTGTTCCGCACTGATCTTAAAGGCCCAGCGTGTCTGGTAATTGCCTTCGGCATCAAAGCGCTGAATCTGCCGGTTGCCATAATCCAAAACATACACACAACCATCAGCAGCAACGATAATGCCTCTGGGATCGTTAAAAAATCCCTTGCCCCTGCCACGCCCGCCAAAATTAGTCAGATAGCGTCCCTGCGCATCAAAACGTTGAATTAAATGCGTTTCCGAATCCATCACATAAACCGTGTCGTCCGGCCCGATGGATATCGAAAGAGGATACAAAAATTCACCGGGCTTCATGCCATAAGCCCCGAAAGAAAGCAGTAGTTTTCCTTCGGGGTCCAGTTTGTGAATCATCCGGTGATCGTCCTGGCCGACACGGTATTCAAAAATTGCCGCATAGAAATTACCCTCACGGTCAACTGTGACGGATAAGGGTGCGGCAGAAAAGCGCCCATCACCAATGCCGATATCACCAAGCGATTTATGCAAATTGCCTTCGGTATCCAGTACCCGCAAAACACCCTGCCGCGCGCTGACGGTGAGCACCAGACGGCTTGGCAATTCGACATCGGCACGGTCATGAAAATCACCTTTTTTTAAGAACTCCAAGACCTCGTCAAGATTGGGGCGCTCATCCGGCTCCTTGGCAACCATCCGCATGATCATTGAGTCCAGAGCTTTGGGTATCTCTAAGTTAAGCTGCCGGGGCGGTGCCGGTGTCTGAAAAATTTGCTGATGAACAATGGCTTCATAACCACCTTTAAAAGCCGTCTGTCCGGTCAGCATCTCGTAAAACACCAAACCCAGGCTATACACGTCACTACGGTGATCAATCTTTAGCCCCCGGGCCTGCTCAGGAGACATATAAACTGGCGTGCCCACCCGCGCACCGGTCATGGTGAGTCGTGATAAAACTTTGCCACCGGCAATACCGAAATCCATGAGCTTTACCGCGTCTTTAGCAACACGCGGATTCTGTCCATGTTGAATGCCGTCATGCAAAATCATGATGTTAGCTGGCTTGATGTCTCGATGGATAATGCCGGCAGAGTGAATGTGCTGCAAGGCCCCCACCACCAGCTTCATCATATCAATGCTCAGACCGATATCTAACTCGCCTGCCTCAATGTAGTTTTCTAAGCTGCGCCCATCGACAAACTCCATCACCATATAGTGCTTAATGCCCAGGCTGCCGTGTTCGAAGGTGCGTACAATGTTTGGATGGTCAAGACGCTGGGCTACTTCCGCCTCCCGGTGAAAGCGACGGATAAATTTAGCATCGGCAACATATTGCTCCATCGGAATCTTAAGCGCCACAATAAGACCGTCACTCTGACGACGGGCACGGAAGACACTGGCCATCCCACCGGAGCCCACTTTTTCCAGCAAGTCGTAACCAGGGATTTCCAGGTTGTCGAAAGACGAAGCAGCAGCCCGCTTGCCTGTTACACCCGGCTCGGTCCGCGAACGTTTTTTGCGGGCGGGCGCCACCCGTGAACTGCGCTGGCTAAAGCTGCCCACGGGAACTAATAAGCCCAGCGCCAAAGCATAAAGTAGCAGCGGAGCCAAAGCTCTATCTAAATCACTAAAGGAAACAAGACCCAGTGCGAAAAGCAGCGACAGGCCCAGCAAAACAGCATTAAGCCACATTGGCAAGCGCGAGAAAACCACGGCAATCACCAGGCCGAGCAAGAGCAACCAAAGCATCTACTCAACCTCCGCGATGACCACGGTGATATTATCGTGACCCCCACGTTCATTTGCCAAAGCAATCAAATACTCCACCGAGGACTGGCGATTACGAGTTCGCCTAACCTCGGCCAGAATCTCCTCGGGGCTGACCAGCGCGTGCAGACCATCGGTGGAAATGACAAAGACATCTTCCCGCTGCACATCGATTTCGACAATATCCGGGGCAACTTGTGGTCGCGTTCCTAGGGCTCTGGTAATTAGGTTGCGCCACTCGTGATGCTTGGCCTGCTCTTCATTCAGCAGTCCCTTTTCAAGTTGCTCCTCGACCCAGGAATGATCTTTGGTGAGCTGATAGATTTTATTGCCACGCACCAGATAGGCCCGCGAATCGCCGACATGCCCTAAATATGCTTTGCTGTCTTTAATCGTCACCATAGTCAGGGTCGTACCCATACCACGTCGGCCCGAGTTGGCAATGGCCGCGGCGTAGACTCGGCGGTTAGCTAAACGCACGGCTTTTTCCGTCAGCTTATCAATACCGACAATTACGCGTCCTTGTAACAAGGCCTCGACATAGCGGCTGAACGACTCATCAAGAATTTCCATCGCCAGCTTACTAGCGACCTCTCCCGCAGCCGCACCGCCCATGCCGTCAGCAACGGCAAGCAAGGTCAAAGAACCATTAGTCAGCGGAAACTGCCAAACGCGGTGATAGTCTTCGTTGAGGGGTCTGACTCTACCTACATCCGAGCCATGCCCAACATTTTGACCGAGTCGCACGTTAATAGTCTACCGTGAAAATCCTATACAAAAGTCGACAAATGCCACATCATGCGTGTCTAAAGGCACAATTGAGAAGCTAGTTCATTTGAAAACGCGGGCGTTTTATGGTTTCTAGATAGGGGTAACGCTCGAGCACACGCCGGTAGTCCCGAAAAAGCTCGAGCGCTTCTTGTTTATCCCGTGGCAACTCCTTGATGCGGAAATAAGCCAGGTGATCACCGGGAAAATGAAAGGTAGGCGTGCCAAAAACGTGCAAGGCCTTGGCGCGGTAATGCTCTTGAGCAAGTGCCGTGCGACCCTCCGGGTCTTCTAGATCACACTCAAAGCTGGGCAGATGAAGCCCCACGGCTTTAGCAACTTTAAGCACCAGCGCATAAGAAAACTGCTGATGATCCCGATGGCGGGTTCGCATAAGCTCGAGCCGGAACTGCTGATGCTTATCCTCACCTTGTTTACGAGCCGCACAAGAGGCTAAAAAGGGCAAAAGCCCCTTACTACCGTTTTCGCTTGCCATGTCCAGTTTGTCATTCCAGAGCTGCCAGTTGTCCGAACCCTGGTAGTTGCTCTGATAAAGGCTGAAGTGTTGCCAGCGAAATTCCAGGTCTAAGTCCTCAGCGATAAGCTCGGCGACTTCGGCACCACGCCAAGCAAAAGGGCATAGATAATCAAAATAAACTGTGACCACCTCGGGCATGGCCTCATTACATCCCGAGCTTGCCTATATGCTAGTAAGCCGAGCAACAGCGTATTTGCTTGATTACCAACAAATAACACTGTTTAACGAGCTTTTCAGGCTTGCAAGCAACCAGTTTTTCAGGCGCTTAAATTCTTAGGCATGGCCTGTGTTGACACTTGCTGAGTTAAGAGCCCCGTTCCTCACCCCCCACTCCTCCTTCACGCCGTGACTGAAACTAACTAATTCTGCCCTTCGGCACTTGAACGTTTGGCAGGCGTGGCTATTTCTCCAAACCTCGCTTCATAGCGCCGGATATTATCCTCAAGGCTGCGCAAGAGCGCCTTGGCATGTTGCGGGCTGGTAATTATGCGCGACTGCAGCAGTGGCGCTTGTCCTGGATAGGCCAGGGCAAAATCAACGACAAATTCATCTTTGGTGTGGGCAATCACCGCCACGTTGGCATAGCGCCCACGGGCCGTTTCCTTATCGAGCTCGAGCTTAAATTCCTTCATCATAAACAGTCTAAACGTTCACGACTTTGGCAAGTTCGGGTAAGAGCTTGCGCAACTGAAAGCGAACACGACCCAGGGTCTGAGCCGAGTCAAGCGTCACTACCGTCACAAAATTATGATCCGAGGCGGTTGCGGCTTTAAGTGGGGTTATGAGCACCGGGCCGTTTTCGTATTCAATCATCGTCTGGTTCAGCTCACCCTCACCTAAAAGACCGGCCAAGACCTGGCTGGAGGCCAGACTGCTGGCAATCAGACCGCCAACAAAACCCAAGTCCGTCTGGTCATTTGACAGCCCTTCGATCATCAGGCCGTCATCACTGAAAACCGCCGCGCTATTAACGCCCTTAATCTCCATAACCTGACCTAACAAATCCAACAAAGCCACCCTAACCTCCTAGTGCTGCGAGCAGCTTCGCCCTGGATTTATCCACGATCTGAAACACCAGAGCGTAATTTTCTATTGATTCAAAGACGATGGCTAAATAATGATTTTCAAGGTTGACAATCATCACTTCATGGTGCTCGAGCTCAACTCGCAAACGCGTCAGCTCACCCATGTGTAAAGATTCAAAACAGCGCCGCGCCGCCTCAGCTGCGGTTGCCACCTCCGCTGCCAGCGCATCGGCCCTAAGACCGTGACCAATCATTTCAACCGGCAAGCCGTCACGGGTCAACACCACCACGGCAACTAAGCCGTCAAAGGCCAGAAGGGGCCGCAGCAAACTGGCTAAGCTCACGCAAAAACCTCGAGGATACGCTTAGCCGCCTGTTCGCTGTAAAGTCTGGCCTTACCGATATTGCCAGCAGGGTTCATGACAATTACACAAAAAAGCTCGTCATTCAAAAGGCGGGTGTACGCAATCAATTTTTCTGCAGTGATAATAAGCTCATTAAGAGCACCGCTCTGAAGCTGTGTATAGGCGCTACGCGCATTGTTAAGGATATTGGTCTGCTCGGCGGCCAACAACGACAAATCCTGCCCCTGCGCCGGGTACTGCTCGATAAGCAGGCCGTCCATGCCGCCAACCGCAGCAGACATGGCCCCATCGACATTGTCCACCAGATAAGCCAAAATCTGATCGAGTTCTTGCATCAACCGAGTCTAACAAAGTCGTAAACGCAACGACGTGGATTATCTATCTTGAAATGTCCAACTCTTGGCAGAGATTGTAATTCTCGATCTCTGTTATGCTTAAACGTCATGAGCCAACTCCACATTCACGCCGAACCCGGTGACATTGCGCCTTTCGTCTTGCTTCCGGGAGACCCCAACCGAGCCACCTTTATTGCCGAAACCTTTTTCGATAAGCCTAAGCTCTACAACGATTACCGTCAACTTTTAGGCTATACCGGAACTTATAAGGGTATGCCCGTTTCTGTTCAGACAACCGGTATGGGTTGCCCCAGCTTAGCCATCGTCGCCGAGGAAATCATCCGTCTGGGAGCCAAGACTTTAGTGCGTGTCGGCACTTCGGGCATTATCGCTAAAGACATTAAGCCCGGCGACCTCATTATCGGCATGTCCTCGGTTTCCGAAGACGGTACCAGCAAAATGTACTTACAAGGGTCCAGCTACGCCCCCACCGCTTCGTTTGCAGTAACCCGCGCTCTGGCCCAAGCGGCAGAAGCCGGTCAACATCAAGTACACATAGGCTTGATACAGACTGAAGACGCTTTTTATGCCACCACGCCCAACGATGTGGACACGCTGGCCTCACGCGGTGTACTTGCTGTCGAAATGGAGGCCTCTACGCTTTTCTTGCTTGGTAAAATGCGTAAAGTCGAAACGGGTTGTGCCCTGGTCGCTTCTAACTACATAGGTGATCCACAATTTGTGGCACCGGAAGTATTGCAAAAAAGCGTGGTGGATATGGTGGAAATCACCTTGGAAGCCGGGTATCAGCTCTATAAAAAGGGTTAGCTAAAAGCCGATTAAGTTTTTAATAATTTTCAGGAGAGGATTCAGTCATGAAACTAGCTGTCATCGGGGCCGGAACAATGGGAGCCGGGATTGCCCAAGTAGCGGCGTTAGCAGGTCATGACGTCTGGCTGCAAGACCAAAGTTCAGAAGCCCGCGAACGCGGTCTGAGCAACATAGAGGCAAGTCTGTCACGGCTGGTAAAAAAAGAAACAATTTCAGCAGATGAACAGGCCACGGCACTGTCGCGCATCACCTTAGTGGGTGACATCAGCCACTTTGAGGCAGCCGAAATCATTATTGAGGCGGTCTTTGAAAATGTCGATATAAAACGCGAAGTCTGGTTACAGGTCGATAAAATCGTCGATGCCAAGACAGTTTTGGCCACTAACACCTCGAGCCTTTCGGTAACGGAAATTGCCTCTTCAGTCAGCCGACCCGAGCGCTTTTGTGGCTTACACTTCTTTAACCCTGTGGCCATGATGCCTTTAGTCGAGGTCGTTAGGGCGCTACAAAGCAGCGATGAAACCATTGACAAAGCTCGGGATTTTGCGCATGGTGTCGGTAAAATTCCCATTGTCTGTGCAGACAAACCGGGCTTTATCGTCAACCGGCTGCTGATCCCGTATTTAAATGATGCCGTTCATGCCTTAACTGAGGGTGTGGCCAGCGCCGAAGATATCGACAAGGCCATGAAGCTCGGGGCCAACATGCCTATCGGCCCGTTGGCGCTATGCGATTTAGTGGGGCTGGATGTGGCTTTGGCCGCCTCCGAATCGCTCTTTAAGGAATTTGGTGACCCCAAATTCCGCATTTCGCCACTGCTAAGGCAGATGGTCCGTGCCGGCAAACTTGGCCGTAAAAGTGATGAGGGGTTTTTTAGTTACGAATAATTCGCTTGCTGCTTGGATCACTGGCAAAAACGATTCCATTAGAAGCAAATAGGAGCAGACGAAGATATGCAGGTTATTCTCAAGGGATTGATAACGGTCTAAACAAAGGTTGTAAAATCGGCAATCCAGCAAATTTATTAAAGGGGTATCTTATGTCAGACGAGCACCACCAACACACGGAAGACATCGCTGCGGAACTTCAGTTTCTAAACTATGAGGTCAAAGACCGCATTGCCATTGTCACCATAAATCGCCCCGAAGCCCTAAATGCCTTAAACAACGATCTGTTGCTCGAGCTTGGCGTGGCCTTTGAGCTGGCCGAGTCCGATATTGAGGTGCAGGCTTTGGTAATCACGGGCACGGGCCGCGCCTTTGTAGCCGGAGCCGATATCGGCGCCTTACAGCAACTAAGTGACGGTTTTAGCGGGCGCGAAACCGCTCTGGCCGGTCAGGATGTGATGAATACTTTAGCGGCGCTGCCCTTCCCTACCATTGCCGCAATTAACGGCTTTGCTCTAGGTGGTGGGCTCGAGCTGGCTCTAGCCGCCGATCTACGTGTTGCCAGCAAGACTGCCAGATTGGGGCTACCCGAAGTTGGCTTAGGGATTATGCCCGGTTACGGTGGCACTCAGCGCTTACCACGTTTGATCGGCCAGGGACGCGCCCTTGATCTGATTTTGACCGGACGGCATGTCGAGGCCGAAGAAGCCCTGCAATTGGGCTTGGTGAATCGCGTGGTTGACGACGCCTTAAGCGCTGCGCTCGAGCTGGCCGCGCTGACCATCAAGAATGCTTCCGTCGGTTTGGGATTGGCCAAAGAAGCCATCTTGCGCGGTCTGGACGTCACCTTAAATCAGGGTTTAGAGATAGAAGCCGACCTCTTTGGCATGGCCATTACTACCGCAGATGCCAAAGAAGGCTTAAGGGCATTTTTGGAAAAACGCGCAGCGGAGTTTGAGGGAAAATAGAAAGGAGAGAGTGAGGGTTTTCTTACTAAACACTAACTACCCACCTTTCACTTTTTACTTTTTTGTTTCGGTCTTAAATTTCTGCTCCAGATACTCAAGTACCACTTTGTCAACAAAACCAGGCTCGAGCATCCGCTCTTCTAGGTTTTCCACCCCGGCTAATTTGCGCAGAGCCTTTTCACAGCGCTCGTCCCAATTAGCTTTCGGCTCCGGCAAATAACCGCTCGCCTTTAGCGCCAGCTGCAAACGCCGAGCAATGTCAGCATCAATTTCGAGGCGGTTCTCTGCGAGTGGTTGCTCAAAATAAAGACGCTGCATAGCCAAAAGGCGGCGTAATTCCGGTATGGGTTTTGGGTGGTCATCTACACGCAAATCGATATAGCGGTCATTAAAACCGCCATAACCGCCCTTGTCACGAACCACCAACAAGGCCGCCGACTGACGTCCGCGCTTATCGCCACCGGCTTCATCACCCGCACTGAGCGCCGTCATCAAGCGCTCGGGCAGCGGCTCTTGGCTGCTAAAAAAGGCTTCCAGCAAACTCTCTATCACCTCCGGCCCGGTCAGCAAATTGCCCTGGGCCGCATAGTTCTCACCGCTTTGCCCTCCGGCCCAGGAGTGACATTCGGCGCCGGTAAAACTCAGGCTGTTGCCCGCGGCATCGACCAAACCGTATTGTCTTTGCTCATGCTGGGGATCAGTTTGGGCAAAGGCCTTTTGAATCAGTGATAGCGGAATGTTGTTTTTTAAGGCCGCTATGCAACGCGGGCCAAAAGTGGTGTTAGCATAGGACTGGGTAGCAATAGCAGCTATATTTGCCTCGGCGAAGGGTACCGCCGAGCCGACAGCTAAAAATTTCGAGGCAGTGACCACCCCCAGGTCACCGGTTTCAGGGTCCCTTGCAACCAATGAAAAAGTTGAAATGGCTTTCATGGTTCAGGCTATCACAAAGCCATTAGTCGTTTCTTAAACCTTAGCGGCGTGCAAATGGTTAAATGCTAGCTATGCCAATTCGCCTAAAAACCACCCTGATCATTCTGCTAGGGTTATTTCTCACCGCGCTGATTGGGCCGTTACTACTGCCCATACCGGAACTTAAAAACACCGTGCCCGCCAGCGACTTAGCTGAGGCCGACAGTCGCTTTGTCAACATTGATGGCCTGTCTATTCACTACAAACAAAAAGGTAGCGGCGAACCCAAGCTATTGTTGCTCCATGGTTTTGGCTCGAGCATCTTTA
Source organism: Trueperaceae bacterium (assembly GCA_030147925.1). Taxonomy (GTDB): domain Bacteria; phylum Deinococcota; class Deinococci; order Deinococcales; family Trueperaceae; genus JASBUK01. Next base: position 5,423 of record JASBUK010000134.1, on the reverse strand, counting down.
GTTGGCGCGAAGTGCTGGCACCACTGGGCGAAATCGGCACGGCCATCGCCTTTGACCGTCCTGGCTTTGGCTTTAGCGCACGACCTTTAAGGGGTGAGTGGCGCGGAACCAATCCTTACAGCCCTCAAGGGCAGTTAGAACTCACCCTGACGTTTTTGGATGAACTTAAGCTGGACAAGGTTATTTTGATCGGCAACTCAGCAGGTGGCACTCTCGCCACTCAATTCGCCCTGACTTATCCTAAGCGGGTCGAAGCGCTTATTTTGGTAGACGCCGCCATTGTTGAGCGTGTCAGCAGCGCTGGCTGGGTCAGACCGCTGCTGAATACACCGCAGATGAACCGGCTGGGGCCACTCATCATGCGCCAGTTTGCCGACGAGCCGGGGTTGGAATTTCTCAAATCCGCCTGGAGCAACCCCGAGCTTATCAGCGATGACATCATTGCCGGCTATCGCAAACCTCTGCAAGCCGATAACTGGGACAAAGCCTTGTGGGAACTTAGCAAGGCCAGCCGCCCCGCCCGGCTTGAAACACGCCTGGCCGAGCTTGCTGTGCCCACGCTGGTTATCAGTGGCGCGGATGACCAGATAGTACCGCCCGAACAAAGCGAACTAGTCGCCCAGGCCATCCCCGGAGCGGTGTTTGCCAAGCTGGATAATTGCGCTCACCTGCCGCAAGAGGAATGTCCTGGGGAATTTTTAGCTACAGTTTATAGCTTTATCAACGAAATTGCAGTCAGATAAACAGTGTGGCGCCTTCAATCAAGTCCTTTACAGACGTTAGTTAGCAGATTCAGTACTCACAATTGAGAAAACCAGCCAATGTTAGAGTGAGCGCATGAAACTTCTTAAACAACTCTCTGAAATTGCCGGAGTACCCGGACGCGAGGAGCGCGTCCGGGTACTCATCAAACAGGAACTGACCGGTGTCGTCGATTCACTTAAAGAGGACGCCCTGGGCAACCTTATCGCCATCAAAAAATCTGACCAGAAAAACGCTAAGCGAGTAATGCTCAGCGCCCACATGGACGAAATCGGCTTTTATGTCAAACATATTGATGACAAGGGTTTTTTACGTCTGCAAAATGTCGGTGGCTTTGATACGCGCAATCTTTTTGCCCGGCAAGTCACCGTGCATGGTTCTGTGGGCAAAGGCAAAGACTTGATTGGGGTGATGAACCCGGCCACCAAACCAGTGCATATTGCCTCCGCCGAAGAACGCAAAAAAGTACCTGAAATGAATGAATTTGCCGTTGATTTGGGTATGAGCGCCGACAAGGTTAAAAGACACGTGCGCTTGGGCGATATGGTGACGCTCATCCAGGAATTTCGTGATTTAGGTGAAGTCGTTACTGGCAAGGCGCTAGATGACCGGGTGAGTTGTTGGATTCAAATCGAAGTCTTAAAAAAACTCAAGAAACCCAGCTACGACATCTACGCGGTCTTTAGCGTCCAGGAGGAAGTAGGAGTTCGTGGGGCTACTACCAGCGCCTTTGGCTTAGAGCCGGATATTGGCATTGCTCTGGATACCACCCTGGCTGTGGATACGCCGGGAACGCCCGGTGATCAGAGCGTGACTGAGCTGGGCAAGGGGGCTGCTCTTAAGGTCATGGACTCACGCTCAATCAGCACTCGCTGGCTCTTAGACGAATTTATTGAACTGGCTGAGAAAAATGATATCGATTACCAGCTCGAGCTCCTGCCTTTAGGTGGAACTGATGCCGGCGCCATCCAGCTCAGCCGCAGAGGCGTACCCAGCATCACCCTGTCTACGCCCTCGCGCTATGTTCACACCGTTACAGAAATGGTCGCCAAGGCCGATCTTAATGCCGCCATAAAGCTGCTGACGACTTATCTGGAAACCTAAAAAGTTTGTGGTTAGTAGTAGGTAGTTGGTGGGAATGGCCGTTCTAGAACATCTCTACAAAGCGAGGGCTAAGGTGTTAGGCGTTGAGGGCTTAGGCCAATTTTGTTGGTAGTTGGTGGTTGGTGGTGGGTAGAAATGCATTTCTAGAAAGTTCCCTCAACGAGTTCATTGTGGATGTTTGCAGTTAATTGACAAATTCCCATTGCCTGCTTCTTGCCACCTCTGGAAAATCCCTGGTTTCTACCTCCTACTAACCCCTTTCCACTTTTTCCTTTTTACTTTCTACTTTATTCCTGTCCTCTTTTCACCCAATTTAGTACAGCTACCAAAACTAAGGACTTTAAAAGCTCGTTATCCAGACCTGGGCGCAATGCTACACTGAGGCGTGGTTTTGGGTATTATCAGCGACGTTCACGCCAATGTCTTGGCGCTCGAGGCCGTTTTGGAAGTGCTCAAAAAGGAGGGGGCAGATACTATCATCTGTCTGGGCGACTTAGTCGGTTATGGTCCTTCTCCCAACGAGACCATTGACCTGTTGCGCAGTGAAGGGGTCATGTGCACCTTGGGACCGGCGGATGAGAGCATTGCCTTTGACTTCGCCCGCAGCAAAATGCCCCGCGAAGGCGTGGCTGACATCACCCTGGAGTGGACACGCACTGTTATCGAAGCTCGTCATGTTGACTTTTTGAGGCAGCTACCGGTACAGCTCCGCTTCAACACCCCGGCGGGTCGCCTGCGCTTTTTTCACGGCTCACCCACCAACCCCAGCGAGCGCATCAGCTTGCAGCAAAGTAATCTGGAACTTATCAAGCTCCTCGATGAGCAGCGCTGTAAAATCCTGGCCTGTGGCGGCAGCCACGTGCCCTATTGGCGAGAACTCCCTAGCGGCTGGGTAATCAACCCTGGCTCCGTCGGGCTGTCACTCAACGGCGAACCAGGAGCCGACTACGCCCTGCTCAAGATTGACGACGACAGAGTTGAAATCTCTATGGACAAAGTTGAGTATGATTTTGCTGCCGTTGCCTTTGACATAATCGCCTGGGGTTTACCAGCCATGGTGGCCGAGGCAGTACAACAAGGCAAAATGCCCGACTAGGCCAGCTCGAGCCCCAAAGCCAAAGCCTCCCCACCACCAATGCAAATGCTAGCTACACCGCGTTTTTTGTCCCGCTGTTTGAGCGCATGAAGCAGCGTCACCACAATCCTGGCGCCAGAAGCGCCGATAGGGTGGCCTAGCGCCACCGCGCCACCGTTGACATTGACTTTTTCGGCGGGCAAGTCAAAATCCTCCATAGCCGCCATAGTTACTACCGAAAAGGCCTCATTAATTTCGTAAAGGTCAACTTCATCGGGTTGCCAGCCTAATTTGTCAAACATTTTTTGCATGGCCCCTACCGGCGCAATCGTGAACCACTCGGGCTCCGTAGCATGGGCCGCATAAGCTTCGATGGTCGCTAAGACCGGCAAACTGCGTTCTCTGGCGGTTTCTTCGCTACAAAGCAGCAGCGCTGCTGCGCCATCATTGATCGTCGAGGCATTGGCCGCGGTCACGGTGCCGTCTTTTTCAAAGGCCGGGCGCAAGTCGGGTATCCTGTCAAACTTGACCTGACCCGGTCCTTCGTCTTCGGCTACGATGGTGACTTCACCCTTGCGGCCCGTCACTTCTATCGGCACGATTTCTTCTTCAAAACGTCCCTCTTTTGCCGCTGCCTGAGCGCGTTTGTAAGAACGAGTGGCAAACTCGTCCTGAGCCTCGCGGCTAAAGTCATATTTGCGTGCGCAGAGCTCGGCACAAGAACCCATGTGCTTATCTTCATAAGCGTCCCAGAGGCCGTCATAAATCATCGAGTCGATAAGCTGGGCATTGCCCATGCGCAGACCGGCTCGAGCCTTGGGCAGCAGATAGGGTGAGTTGGTCATCGACTCCATCCCACCGGCCACAGCAATCTTGACATCACCAAGGGCTACGGCCCTGGCCGCTTGAATGATCGCCTCGAGTCCGCTACCACACATCTTGTTCAGCGTCACCGCCGGGGTGGCCTGGCTAAGCCCGCCATAAATAGCCGCCTGCCGCGCAGGAGCCTGACCCATACCGGCAGAAAGCACATTGCCCATCAACACCAAATCAACTTCATCCGCAGCAACCCCGGCACACCTGAGCACTTCTTTGATGGTGGCCGCACCCAATTCCGAAGCCTTGAGCGAAGAAAACACCCCTTGAAATGAAGCTATTGGGCTACGCACCGCCGCTGCAATCACAACTTTCATACTGGCCTCCTACACGTCAGCGTAATTATCTTGCAAGTATAACGAGCTTAAGGCTTTTGGCCTCCCATGGCTTGTCGTGGTCGGTACAATCAGAAGCTGTCCCAAAAAAGAAAGTAAAAAGTAGAAGGTAAAAAGAGGAAAGTAGAGATTTTCCTACCAACTACCGACCACCTACTGCTAAGCACCTACTATTTTTGGTGCACCGCCGACAATCATGGTTTGGCAGCGCTACTATCTGCGAAATTGAAAGCTGGCCTTAACTCCAGCCCAATCCACGCTAAGCGGCTGACGTAAATTGAACCAATCAGGCAGCAAGATGACGCCAACTACCGGACTTGCCGGACTCACCTTACCGGCCTCGCCTGTTAAGAGGCTTAAATTAAGAGGATAACGGGCCGTAAAGTTCTGACCGTTCTGACTAAAGACCAGCGTCGTCTCCCAAGGGCTTTCTGTCACTGCTGTCACAGCGAGATAAAGCGGGCGACCGTCGTCCATGTCTCTTACGAAAGCATCGACTTCCTGTTGTTGCTCAGGCAGGGCCAGTGCCAACAGTCCCAGATCAACCAAAAGCAAACTGACCGAGTCCGGTCCGGCGCTGCCCGAGGCGTAGATGGCCAGTCCGGATACCCGGTTACCCAAATCGACGGTGGCATAGGCTTCGGTTCCGGTGGCGATGTTTTGCTCGAGCAGTGCCAACTTGAGCACGCGACCATCCGGCAAGGTCAACTGACTGTCGGCAAAGCCGATACCTAAAAACTCCAGCGCATCCGGAGGTGCATACCACTGTCCGCTCTGCTTAACAACCGGCGCAGACAGGTTGACATCGCTACGCTCAAACTCCTCATTGTCAACAGTTGGCTTAAAGAGGGCATTCGGAGAATTATCAAAGAGAAGCAAAATGCCCTTGTCCGCTCTGAGCGTGAGACTATCAGGCGTTTCGCTGATGCTGTAACCTAAATGAAGGGCAATATCGGATAGTGAGATATAAGTCACCCCGGCCAAACCTAGCGCAGATATAGATTCGGTCTGAGCTATACTCGTAAAGGCCAGCAGTAAGCAAAGTGCAAATCGTTTCACCGCGCGCCAGCTTAGCACAGGGAGAAAATAGAGCCTGTCAAAGTTTCCATAGCTATCTTTTTAGCAAGGTAAAGGGTGCGTCCAAGAAATCGGGGCAGACGGAAGAAAAAGCTAAAGTAAGGGATGAAGCGAACGAAAGCAGAGATAAAAGCGAACTTGATAGCCCAGTATAGTGAGGCTGTAGATAAGCTACTCGAAGCGAGCGAAAGCCT
>JASBUK010000133.1 GCA_030147925.1 Trueperaceae bacterium | reverse complement strand
AAAAGGTCCTGGTATATATCTGAAACGGCGCGGGAATAAGGGTCCAGACCACTGTTTCTAGAAAAGATGCGACTAAACAGTGTTTGATTGGCGCTGCTGGGATTAATTTCCACCCGTGGTTGCAGCAAGGTATAGCCGGCAACGACAGTATTGCTTTCTGACGCAAACTCGGCCTGGTTGAGGGGATGGGCCAAGGTAGCCACGAGCCGACGCGCTGTTCCTGGGGGAAGCAGGCTGTCCGCATCCAACGTGATGACGTATTTAACACGTTGCAGCAGTTTTAAGTCGGCCACCTGGACGATAAACGAACCCGTGTCAGCAAAAAGAATCAGCTGGTTGAATTCGTGGAGCTTGCCGCGTTTGCGTTCCCAGGCCATCCAGCAACGCTCACGGGGGTTCCAGCGTCTGTCGCGGTGGAAGAGCATAAAAGGCTTATTGTCGGCGCTGCGATATTTCTCGTTGAGGCGCTTAATGCCGTCTTGTGCCTGCTTGAGCAATTCATTTTCTGTCGGCAGCTGTTGTTTCTCGGCGTCGGGGAAGTCGCTTAAGAGCGCCACATAGAGGTTGGGGTCGGCATTGCCGACGTAATGAAGCTCGAGCTGTTGCAAGAGGGCGTCAAGATCGACCTTGCTGGAGAGTATGGCCGGAACAGCGATAACGGTTTTGCAGTTATCGGGTAAGCCCTTATCAAAATTGAGTTTGGGCAGGACACGCGGTGAGGTTATTTCGGTAAAAAACCAGTCCAGCACTGCGGTGGCGATAATTATCGCCGGGATCACGGCGAGCAGACCCGCTGCCAGTAGTGGACCTAAATTAACTCCCGCCGTGGCGAGATACCAGAGCAGGCTAAAAAGTAGCAGGAGGCTCAGTATGCTGATGCTGCCCAAATAGAGCCAGGTTGGATGGTCAAACAGCCAACGTCTTATGCGTTTAAAGATGGGCGGGCGATAAGCTAAGCGTTGCTCGAGCTGCCTGCGGCCCCGGTCGATCAAATAGTAGCCGATGTGACGCTTGCGGGCTGGTAGCTTCTCACTTGTGGTGGCCAGAGCCACAAGCTCTTGGGCCAGCTCGGTTTCAGATTTCTTGCTGGCCTCGGCAAGTTGTTCGATGATATCGCGGTAGCGGTCACGGGTTTCAAAATCCATGTTTTTGTAGACTCCGGCGGGGTCAAGACGCAAAATGGACTCTACCTGACTGGCTTGCTCAAAGAAACTCTTCCAGTCTTGCTTATTTAGCTGGTGCAAGCTGATGACGCTGCTGGAAATCAGTTGATTTACCGACCATTCTTCGAAGTTAGAGCTGATGCGCTGCCTTGGCTCGAGCTGCTCAGCTAGTTCCTCTAGTTGAGTCGCCGCCTGGAGGAGTTGCTCGAGCACGACCAAGCGCAACATGGCGGGTAGGGCCCAGAGTTCTCCCATACTTAAGGGGCAAAGCTGCTGGTAGGCGCTAAGAAAGCGCGTCAGGAGATGCGCATCGAAACGACCTTCACCCAAGCTGATTATTTTGCTGGCAAGGGCATAGACCCGCAACGTGAACGGCATTTCTGTGGCCAGCTTGGGCAATTTGCGAAAATAACCCTCCGGCATATCCTGGCGTAGTTCCCGCAGGGCACGCTGCACCACATAGTAATTGTCCAAGAGCCGCTCGGTAGCGGAGGACAGCAGCTCTGTTTCCAGGGTCGAAAGCTGCTCATAGACCTGTTTTATGCCTGCTGCTATCTTGGCTAAGTATGGCCGGAAAGACCCACGCCGCAAGCGACGCGCAGCTTGATGGCTTTTGGCCAGCCGACTGGCGGCTTGCTCGAGCGTATCCATGCTCATAGTGTCGGGCTCTTGTCCCGGTTTGCTACTCGCCGACATAGCTCAATGTCCTTTGTGTTCCTTCGCGGCCAGTTCCGCCCAACTGGGCTCGAGCTCATAGATTGCCAAGTCTTGAACGACCAATAGCGGGGTGTTGCCGTAAGTAATGAAATTGATGACGGTGCCCCCAAAAGGCCACTTGGTCACACAACAGCAACCATGTGCGCTCAAAATCACTAAATCAGCTTCTTCTTGTTCAGTTAGGTCATGCAATGCTTTGGCGACGTTGTCGCTCACTAACAAGCGTGATCCCACCATGAGCCCTTCGCTAGCTAGCTGTCCCCCGAGTTCGTCCAGGTAATGCCTCGCTTCACGCTGGTTGTATTCAATGAGTTTTTCGGTCAGCTCGATTTCATCGGGGTTAAGGGGTGCCCTACGAGGCATTTCCGGTTTAACGACCACGTGAGCTAGGATCAGCTCGGCTTGGTGTCGTTGGGCAATGGACTTCGCCGCTAACAGGACGCACTCCGCGCGCGGTGAGCCGTCAAGCGGTACCAGCAGCTTCCGATACCTGGCAGTTATATCTTCTGGGGCAGTTTGATAGGCTCTGACAATCATAATGGCGACATGGGCCCGTAAGACGACCTTTTGACCGATGCCGCCGAGATGCCAGCCGCTAATGCCACTTTGTCCGTGGCTGCTTAGGATGATGAGATCAATATCATGATCACGAACATAATTTATGACGCATTCTGCCGATTCGCCTTCGAGTAATTCTGCTTGTGAAGATATGCCGGCCTCTTGCAGACGGGCACTGACCCCGCTCAAATATTTGCCGGCCTTCGTTTTGCTGATTTCCCACTGCAATGGGTCTGATGCTTGTGGTTGTGCAGCAGGGGTTGCTAATTTATCTTCCAGAACACGCAGCAGGATAACTTGCGCACCTGAGATTTGTGCAACCGCAGCAACATGTGGCAGCACGCACTCGGCAAGCGCAGATTCATCTAGTGGAACGAGAATGCGTTGAAACATTGAGTTTCTCCCTCGGTGTTAAACTTACCGGGCAGCACAATTGTCATGTTAGATAGCCAGTTACTAAACTGCTGCTAAGCAGCATAAATATCAAGATGAAAAAAACAGCCATCCGGGCAACAAAGATATCTGTTTGCCCGTTTGAGATTTGACCTAAAAGACCGACTCGGTTGCAGACATGGCAATACTGCTCTTGCCGACGCCGTCTATGGCTGCTGCGCTCAGAATGAAGTAACTCGCCTTGGCAATTGCCCCGCTCGAGCCCATAATGGTCACCTCTTTAAGGAAAACGGCATCCTCAGTCTTTAAAAAGGATTTTGACCCTGTTTCTCGTTCAAATTCACTTTTGGACGTTGGAGTACCCGCTAAGACGACGCCATGGGAAAGATAAATGTGCGGCTGGGTCATGGTTTCCTCCCCTTGGAAGGGGGCTGATAGGAGATGAATGAGTCATCTCCTATCAGTCTTAGGAACGCTTAGTTCTTGATCTGAACCTTAATCTCCTTGCCGTGAACCTCGGCTGCCTTGGGCAGATTAAGCGTCAACATGCCATCTTCAAACACGGCTTTGGCCTTGTCGGTCTTAACCGGACAGGGCAGTGTCACCGAACGTTCAATGCGGCCATAGCGATGCTCACGCATATAATAGTCTTTTTCCTGGCGTTCCTTGTCCTCCTTAACCTCACCCCAAATCCTTAGCACGTCATCGCGAACCTCAACATGCAAATCATCTGCTTTGATACCAGGCGCGGAGGCTTTTACGACAATTTCGTCGCCTTCCTCAAAGACATCCAGAGGGATTTCGCGTGCGCCACGCATTTCAAACGGCCAAGCCACCCGGCTTAAGTTTTCGTCAAAAAGCCGATCAATTGCATCGTGCAAGGAACTAACCTCATGCGGTAACGGCAAGCGTCTGCGAATTAGCGCCATCATAAACCTCCTGATCAGGCGAATTACAGTCAATAACTAAAACCAACTAAAGTTAATGTGATTCATAACGGGGTAGATCATAAGGGCTAACCCATGTACCTCCCCTCCGCTCCTTAAATGGAGCATCAAACGAAAAACCTTTATGATTAGCCTAGTGCCAAAGGGGTGCTTCGCGAAAGTGATAAATGTCCTCAGCTGAACTTAGTCTGTTTAGCTCGAGCTAGTGAGGTAACAAGTCTTGTAAATACTTGCGAGCAGCGGGATAGATAAACTCATTGGCACAAACTAAAATAGCCCCTTGCCAAGGCAGGGGCTGGTGCCAAGCTGTGATTGATTAATCAGGCGTGCTTAGTGCCCGGCTGATCGGCCGGCGTCACAAAACGCATCCACAGATAAGGTTCTTTATTTTTTGGCTTGCGCATGAGGCATTCATAAAATAGTTCGGCTTGGTGGTTTTTGCGCATTTGCGAGATGACCGCTTCTCGCGAGCCTTCTGTGCGTTCTTTAAGCTGGCCGTTAAGTAAAATCTGAATTTCCATAATTCCCCCAATAGCTATTCAAGCTTTGTTTAAGCTTGTGTTGCCTCGCAGTCTTCTACTTCGACATACCAACTGTTGTTTTCGGCAAACAGCTTGCAGGTAAAAGCATCAAAATGACCGAAATCGGTAACCGGGTTGGCAAAATACTCCGCCAACGCCCGGCTGGCAAAAGGACCAATAGCGCAGTTGGACTCGCCTTGCCACTTATTGGGCAAGACCACCTGCGACCTGCCGCGCGGCCCTGCCTGGTTCTGAATTGATCGCCTGTCCTTCATTACTCCACCTAACGTTTCCTGAATTGTTCTCGCTAACATTGTAGGGAAATTACGAATTTGTAGCTAGAAGCAATGATACTAATTGAGATAGTACATTTGCCTTACATCTGCGATTAGTGTTCTGACACGAAAAAATGATAGGAAAGGAACTTAGAGAGCTTGGTTGATAAATGCCTGCTAACTTACAAAAAAAGTGTACTACTTGGCTATCTGAGAAGGGTGTGCGAAGCGCACTCATTTTGTGTTGCTTGCCCTAGCAGGATTCTTTGTGAGACGGTAGGCTTGAATGTGAAAGATTAACGGCTTGCCGTTTTTATGAGACGTAAGCCCAAGAAAATCTAAGCCTCCAGGGAGACTAAGGAAAAGCCGCGTGCGCGTTTGGGTCTATTCGTTTTCTACAGTCATGGCAGAGGCTCTCGCCAGCTTAATAGGGCGTCTTGGTTTTCAGGCAGATTTAAGCGAACATGCCGAAACCGAAGTGGCGTTGTGGGCTCCCAGTAGTATTTCCAACCCGGTACCGGCTCCACCCTCGATGCCGACTTTGGTCCTGATTCAGGACGATGAGGCAGCGGTAATGACCTTGTTACGCAAAGGTTACAGGGGTTGCCTTTTGCCGGATGATGACGGCCAACAGCTAAAAAAGGCCCTTGAGGCTATCAGGCGCGGTGAGATTTGGGCCAACGGGATCGGTATTAGCCCAAGCAAAGGCATTTGCCTGTCATGTAAGCGTTTGGCAACATGCATGTGCAAGTATCGCGCCAAAAGCTGTTAGGCAGATGATGCTCAGATGAAAGAGATGATAAGTTGCCAGTAATGTTAAATTTTTAACATGGTCCTTAGAGTGTTTTATCCGTCCCCGTGTTTTTTGAACTAGACTCTTTGTATATCCGGAAACTACTGCTGGTATCCTTTGCGTTATACATGGCTTTGTCAGCGTTATTGAGCAGTAGCTTAAGCACCTCACCATGCTGCGGGTAAATAGCCACGCCAATGCTGGCCGATACCTTAAGATCAGCGGGATAGCTTTGCTTTTCTTGCTCGAGCGACAGCACAATGCGGCTGCAGACCCCGGCTACTTTAGCGGCATCTGTATGACTCATCAGAACCACAAATTCGTCGCCGCCCAAACGAGCCACGGCATCCGCCTCGCGCATTTGCTCTTTGAGGATAAAAGCAACGCGTTTTAACAGCTGGTCGCCCGCCGCGTGTCCCAGACGATCATTGACACTCTTAAAATCATCAAGATCGAGATAAATTAGCGCCATAGACCAGGCCTCACGTTTGGCTAAGCTGAGCATTTGGTTGGCCCGAAATTCGAGACCGCGCCGGTTGAGCACTTCGGTCAGAGGATCAAACAGGGATAGCTGGGTAAGTTTCGCTTCGCGGCGTTTGCTTTCGGTAATATCACGGCTCATCATTACCCAGCCTACGGGAGTGCTGCCGGATTGCTTTAGCGTTGATAAGTTGACTTCGCAGATTTTATTTGCCATCTCTAGATCGAGCACTTCGGGTTCGGCAAGCGAAAATTGCGCGAGTAAGTTTGGATATGCAGCAAAGAGTTCTGCGGTTGATTTCCCGATAAGTTCTTGGGCGCTACGGCCCAGACGCCCGGCCATCACCCCATTGACCTCAACTACACGTTGCCGGGCATCCAAGATCATGATGCCTTCGCTGACGTGCTTAAGCACCGTGCGATAGGCAATTGGAGCAACCTCAAAGAGATTACCCCTAAACAGCGCCCAGCCCAACAGTAAGATGCTGAGTGCAAAAGTTAGCGGGGTGGGGTCTTCCGCACTTAATATGTCGGTTATAAACACATAAAAGACATTGGTGAGCAGTGGTATCAAGGCGGCCAGCAACATAGCTGCAACTTGCTTTACAGTCAGTCCGCCGTGACTCCACAAGGCCCTTACCAGCATTATCACGCCGAGTAGCAACAAGCCGTAGCTATAAGGCGTATGAATATAAGTGAACCACCAGCCATGCGTGGTGAGTACATAACTTTCGCTGCCTAATGGCTGAAACGATACGCTTGGCCAGAAGAGGCCTGCCGTGCCGTTAGTCCAGATCAGCAGCAAAGTGCTTATTGGCACGACAAGCAGCAAGGCGAATCGGCGCCTTAAGGTTTCAACCGTCCGCGTGTAAGCCCATACGAATAAAAACCACACTACCGGCAGAAGAGTGACGCCAAAGTATTTAAAACGCAGCCAGAAAAACTTGCTGGCAAAATTCGGGCTTAGCGCCTCAAAAGCTGAGCCCAGCATCCACAAGTTCATCAAACGCAGCATCCAAGAAAAGAATCTTGCCGCTTGGCTCTCGGCGCGACGGCTGACGGCTATGTCCAGCAGCAAGGTCGCGGCTGAAATAACGATGAGTAGCAAAGCGTATTGTTGATTGCTTAAAAACAACGCCATTGTCACATTGATTAGAGCACTTGCACTCTTACAGAATTATGAATTACGTCGTTTGCTACTCGAATCCGTAAACCCGTGCCTGACGCATCAATCCCTTCAAGAGTCCCCAACCTGTTGTTTTTATGTACGTCTAGCACGCTGTTTTTGACAGGTAGCAAACGGGGTGAATTAGCCCGCTTATTGGCTGAATAGTTCGAGTTGGTGCTTAAGTGCATTTCTTAGCCCCGGTTTAGCTGTTGGCGGTTAAAGATAAGGCTCAATGTCCAAATTTTAAAAAAGCCTGACCGCCCAACTAAAGACTTATAGTACGATTAATTTATCATGAGGGGTTTGGAAAAGAAACGGGGACAGGCCTGTTTAGGTGTAGCGCTCGGTGGCGGGACAGCCCGGGGATTTGCCCATATTGGCGTCTTGCGTGTGCTCGAGCGCTCCGGCACGCCACCTGATATGTTGGCCGGCAACAGCTTTGGCGCCATTATTGCCGCCCTTTATGCCCTGGGGGTTCATGCCGAGGAATTGGAATACCGCGTCAGACAGCAAAATGTTGCCGAGCTCTGGCTGCTGGCCCTGGATTTTGGCTTGCACAAAGCCAGCCTGATTAACGGACAGAGGCTCGAGCACTGGCTTGACCGCAAATTATTTTTTGGGGCGACATTTGCCGACACCGAAATTCCCTTAGCTATTAGCTGTACCGATGTCGATAGCGGTGAACTGGTGGTCTTGCGCGAAGGCTCGCTGGCTCGAGCCGTGCGGGCTAGCTGTGCGCTGCCCGGTATTTTTACCACCGTTAATATAGCTGGTAGAAATCTCATCGATGGTGGTTTTATTACACCGGTACCGGTTGCACCCTTAACGGACATGGGGGCGAGCGCCATCCTCGGAGTTCACGCCGGTATCGAGGTCGATAAGGCGCGTTTTGTGAGCTGGGCGCAGAGGTTTTATGCTTCAAACTTTGGTCGTTGGCTGCAAGACCGGATGCTAAGCAATTCTTTTAAAAGCGCTTGGGGCACACTGGCTAAGGGTCTGGCTCGAGCCGCTGCTTCTTATAGCCGGGTGATTGCCTATCCACCGGAAGTAATGTCGGTCAGTGTGGTGCCGCCAATTGCCTGGTGGGACTTTCACAAATCGCCGCGCGCTATTGCAGCAGGCGAAGCCGCTATGAGTGCCGCCTTGCCCGCGCTGCTGGCGCAGCTTGCCGAGGCCCAGTGGCAGGCAGCTGATTAGGTGGGGGTGTTGGCGACGTTGTTTGTCTTTCGGGCGCTTGCTAAAAGCCCCTGGTTTCAGGCCCTCACTGTAGTTGCTCAGGCGCTAAAAGATTCCAAAACGGAACTGCTCCTTACTCGCTATGCGGAGCTTTACGCGGCGCTTTTGAACAAACCTGCTAACAATCTCTTGGCAGCGGCGGCTCAGGATTTGCTGTGGTTGGAATCCGGCTTATCAAAGGCCCTGGAGACGGATGCAGAGATTCCCGTGGGTATTCGTGCCGGGACGATTTATGATCTTGAACTTTTGCTGAGTTTTCTGCGTCAGGATTGGCAAGCAATGACCAGCGTCAGTTTGGGGCAGAGCTTACCGCCGCTTGTCGGCTTGGCTAAAGCCCCGGACAGGGCGGAAGTTGCGGCACTTGTAACTGTCTTAAAGCAAGGCAGTGCCGAAGAACTTTTGCAGCAGCTCATAAAGCGGTATCGGCAACATGGCGCAGGAACTCTGAGCAGATTTGCGGCCTTGCGCTGGGAGGCAGGCGGTTTTGTAGGCATTGCCAGCCCGGCACAGAGCGAGATGTCGCGGCTTATTGGTTTGGAAAGGCCGCTGGCGCGACTGCGCCACAATACCGAAGCCTTGCTCTGCGGCAAGCCTGCCCAGCACAGTTTGCTCTATGGCCCCAGGGGCAGCGGTAAATCGACTGCCGTAAGGAGTCTGTTGCCACAATATGCCGAACGCGGTTTGCGTCTCATTGAACTACAGACAACTGCGCTGGCTGATTTAAGCGAGGTGATCGAGGGTTTGCGTAGCCGTCCGCAGTTCTATATTCTTTTTGTTGACGATCTGAGTTTTGAAAATCAGGAAAGAAGCTATGGACCGCTAAAAACTCTGCTGGAGGGCTCGCTGACGGCCCGGCCCGGCAACATGCTGATTTATGCCACCAGCAACCGGCGACATTTGGTCAAAGAGCAGTTTTCCGATCGTCCCGACCCACTCAATGACGATGTTCATGCTTGGGATACCCAAAACGAGCGTTTGGCGTTAGCAGACCGCTTTGGCCTCACCATAACTTTTCCCAGCGCCAGCCAGCAGCGTTATCTGGAAATCGTGCGGGGTTTGGCGCTGTTAGAGGGGCTTGATATTAAAGACCTGGACCGGCTGGCTTTGCGTCACGCCGACTGGGGTAACGGCTACTCGGGACGCACCGCGCAGCAGTTTATCGACATGTTGAAAAGCGATTTGCTGTCTTAATGCAACCAGCCTGCTAACCACGTTTCAACATGCGGCATGCCGCTGGCTCGAGCCGCCCTGATTAACTCGGCCACATCATAAGGGGCGCGCCTAAAGCTAACACAGGGTTGACCGCCGATAATTTCTAACAGGGCGTATTCGGCCCAGGGTGGATTGTGAGCTTTATTTTGACCCCGAACATTTTCATAGGGCAGACCGACACTACCAGGGTTAAAAAAGATGATGTCCTGGAAGCGGCGCAATAACTGCGCATGGGTATGACCGCCGGTCATGATTTGGGCGCTCTGCTTGGCAAAATAGGCCTCTAAGTCTTCATCCGGGGTGGTGGCAAAGATGCCCTCGTTATATGACCTGGGCGAACCATGAAAGGCCAGAAGGCTGTAAGTGCCGAGACTGAGTTCAATTGCGGGCTGAAAGCCACGTATAAAGTCCAAATCAGTTGCAGAAAGCTGTGCTGCGCTCCAACTCTCGACATCCAGAAAAAAAGGCGTGTCCTTATTGGGATTGGCAACGTCTGCTATTGTGCGTGGTTTTAGCAACCAGTCATCGGTGTTGCCCATAACTACCGGACAGCCAAGCGCCCGAATTCGCTCTAAGGTTTCACGTGGTTGCGGCCCAAAACTGGCGACATCACCCAGGCAGATTATTTGCGCATTGGCAAGATGATCAATATCTCGCAAGATTGCTCTTAGGGCAGATAAATTGCCGTGAATGTCGGCAATTATGGCAAGTCGCAAGTTTTCTTGTCTGCTAAACGACATCAGTTGCCAACCTTAACGGTAGGCACAGGGATGGTCTTTAGACTAGCAATTCTAGCGGCAAGCTCATACATTGCCCCGCGGGTCAAAGTTTGCTCCGGTGGAAAGCCAGCTGGTGCAAAGCCGTATTTAATAAGCTCCTGCCAGTCCATGTCAAGACAAAGGTCCAGTTCACATAAAGCGTCTATGCTAATAGCCAGGGCCATAGTCGCCGTAAGTGGGCTGTTGCTGTCACCATAGCGTTTTAGCAGTTCCGGCCCTAGCTGGGTATTGTCAAGAAAGCGCTGTCCGACATTACTTAGTAAATACAGATAGCCAAGCGCCGTCATGGGTTCGTCCAGCTTGGGATCGTTGTTGTAGCCGCCCAGCGCCAGGCCACGGGAAAGCAGCAGGCGATAGCTAGCGTAATAAGGGTGCTCAACTGGGCCTTCGGGCTTACGTTCGGCGGTAAAGGGCAAATAGGCCCCACGCGCTGTTAAGCGTTCACGCAATGCCGCAATTTGTCGCGGCTCGCTGGCAAAACTCAGCGGATTGAGGCCAAGAGTGATGCTTTGTGCAGCGGCCACACCCACCGCCTCGGCTACGGCCATACCCAAAGGCACGACCCGAGCACTGGCAGCGGCCAACGGGTCAAAGCCCGCCGACCTGCCGATCACCCAGAGATTGTCCACGCCCTGGGGCACGGTGCTGCAGAGCCTCACGCCGTAGATTTCCGGAGTGCCGTAGACATAGCCGTTGTCAGTGGAGCTGAGGGTTTGCACGTCCAATGGATAGCCGCCGGCGGCAATGTCTTGCTCGCTTACGCGGTTGTCAAGCACGTCATCGACTGTGAGCGTGCAGAGCGTTTCGATATGTCTCGTCTCGCGGACATACAGCGACGGGGCCACACCGCCAAAGGAAGCGTTGGCAAAGCCGGGCAATTCCTGTTGCAGATAGGCGATGATGCGCGGCGCTTCGCGGCTGGCTCGAGCCCTACCCTCAGCAACACTGTCCGGATCAAAGGGGTCGATGCCGTAGATAAGCAGTGCATTGACCAAAACCGAGCCGTCGTCTTGTCGTCCGAGGTTAAGGCCACGCAAGCGAATACCGGGCTCGAGCGCCCGATAAGCCGCCGGATAACCGCCAAAATGCCCCCAGGCTACGCGGTTGTCTACCTCGGCATAAGCCTTGCCTCGTTTGCGGATGCCCCATTTCAAAGCCGACCAGTTGACCCCATTAATTCTAAAAACCAGGGTATCGGCCATACGCGCGTTTAGACCGATGGACTCAAAACCAAGGCTGTAGTTTGCCCCGGCAAGGGCGGCAAAATCCGCGTCGGCGCCGGCGTCGATTAGCTGCTTGGCGTCAATTATCTTGTCTTCTAGACGCAAACCCCTTAGCTGCGAGCCGTCTAAAAGAGGGGTGATTGTGTCAACATTCAGCAAGACTTCCACACCGGCTTCGCTGAGCATATCTTCAAAAGCACGCTCTGCATAAGCCACATCAAAGGCAGACGCCTTGCCTACGCGCCGCCACCAGCCCAGAAACAGACCGCGCTGGTAGAGTTCGGGCTGAGTGCGCAAATCCAGCGAATTCATTTGACCCATTACAAAAAGCCCGCCCAGCTTAGGGTCGGGGGTGACCAGCAAGGTCTTGGCCCCTTCTTGGGCGGCGGCAACAGCAGCAATGATGCCTTCGGGTTCGCTGCCGAGCACAACGACGTCATAGGAATTGTCTTTTGGGCTTTGCTCGGCCCAGGCAATTGTGAAGACGAGGCCGAGAGCAAGCAGCAATAAGCTGTAAATTCTTTTAACAGGACAAGATGAGTTTAGCGGCATTAAGCTAATTTAGCAAAAACACATGTGACAGAGCTTAAAGCGGTTTCTCTAAGAGCGAGCGGATTATGGTTCTGGCGGCTTCGGGTCTGGCCAGATTGCGGGCGGCTGACTGCATGCGTTTTTGCTTTTCTTTGTCGGCAAAAAAAAGTTCGAGTTTGTGCGCAAACAGCGACAGCGGTTCAATGCGCATGGCCGCGCCATGCTCCAAAAGATAGTTGGCGTTGGCCTCCTCCTGGAGTGGGTAGGGTTGTACGATGGCAAAGGGTAAACCTGCGGCCAGAGCTTCGCTGCTGGTCAGTCCGCCGGGCTTGCCCACCAGCAGATCGGCGGCGGCCATATAGTCCGGTACTTCGCCGCTAAAACCCAGCAGTGCAAAGCGAAGCGGGCCGCTGTAGTCCTCCAGCGCCTGGCGGGCGGCAGCCAACAAGTGTTCGCTCCGGCCAGTGATGACTATGACTTTTAGTGGGTTTTTCAGCTTCCGTAGTTGCCTTAGTAGCTCTGCTAATGTGCGCTCTTCCAGCCCACCCGCCATCAGCAGCAAGACATCACGATCTGTAGCCAGGCCAAGCTTTTCGCGAGCAGCAGCTTTGGGCTTAAGCTCACTAAAACGGAGGTCAATGGGGATGCCGCTTACGCAAATGCGTTCTCTATCCACCCCGGCGGACTCTAAGTGAACGGCCACTTCGCTCGAGCCCACAAAATATCTAGCTATATTGGCTTGCAGCCACAAGCTGTGGGCGGCAAAATCGGTTATCACCACGGCTTGCGGGATGGCGAGTTTTTTGCTGCGACTGCTCAGAATCTGCGGCGGCAGAAAATGCGTGTGCAGGATAATGTCGGGCTGATAGCGGCTGATGAGCCGGGGCAAGTGATAAGACAGCAGGTGTATCAGCCGGGCAACAATACGCTGCTGCCGGGACTTTTGCTCACGTGGCAAGCGGTCTAAGCGTTTGCCGAACCAGTCCACAAAATCCGGAGCGCTGCGCACGAGATCAAAATAAGTCTGCCGATAGAGCCTTTTAAAGGGCAAGCTGGTGTAGTCAAGCATGTCTACTTGCGCTACCTCAAGCTGCGTTTTCTGGCAAGCCGCCTCAAGAGCCTTAGCCGCTGCGACATGCCCACCACCAATCGAGGCCGAAACAATTAGAATGCGTTTTAAAGACCGTGCCAACACCAGAAAAGTTTATCAGGCCGTCGGCTTTAGGTCACCAGGGTGAAACTTCTTTGCTAAAGTGAGCGTTGCTTAAGCAAAGACTCACAGTCTACTTTACGTTTGGTGATAGCATGCTTTATTTGAGGAGGTTGACATGCGCTATCTTGCTGTCTTGTTTTTAGCTCTCTTACTAGCGGGCTGTGTCCCCGGTCAAGACACCTCACCCAGTTTGCATGACGTTTCTATCTATGGTTTTAGTGGCAATACTCTTTACGGTTATTTTTATGGTGTACCCACAACCGTTACCATAGGGGAGAGTAGTTTTGCGCTGACCGAAGGCCGCTCTGATGATGCTCTGGCGGTAAGCGGAACTTTGCTTGTTGACGGTCAGCCCTATTTGCGCCAGGGGCTCGAGCCCTTGACAGAAACGCCGTTTGAAGTTCAGCGCGTGCCGCTGTCTACCGATCTGACCTTGTCCAGCAATGCAGCTTTAGAAGCCGTTGTTTATTTTGACGGCAGCCTGTGGTTCACCTTGGCCGAAGATGTCGAAGCCGGCTTTGATGCCCGTATCGTCCCCAAAGAGCGCATCGACGGCCTGCGTGGTCTGGGCCAACTGACCCAAAACGAAGCCCGGGTCATTCAGCGGGAATTAGAAGGTAGTGGCCCGCTGGCGCTGGCGGTATTGTCGGAGCCACCCACCGAAGCGCGCCAGATCGAAGGTCTAAAAGAGTATTTCAGAACATTTTTGGTAGTCCAACAGGGCATTCCCACCAATATCACGGCCTTTGAACCGCCCGTGCGGGAACTGCTCTGGGACGTGCTGGCCAGCGGTAACCAGGCGGTGACCGGCGAAAGCCCACAGTTTGTAATAGCGGCCAATCAATCCCAGTTGCTCAACCTCTGGAATCAGGCCTATGGCAACCGCCTGACCCCGCCGCCACTACCCGATATCGACTTTCGCCGTGAGACGGTTGTGGCTATGTTTATGGGTACCAAACCTACCGGTGGCTATGGCTTAGACGTTCGCGGAGTTTCTTTAGACGGTAGTGAACTTTATGTAGATATCTCTACAATAGTGCCAAAGCCTGGAGCAATCACCACTCAGGCTCTGACCAGCCCCTGGGTGATGTTGCGGATTCCCAGGGCCAACGTCTCGGTGGCCTGGTTTCGCAATGTCGGCACCGATGAACTCATTGGGGTAGCGCGGCGCTTGCGCTAGCCGTCTACTCTAAGTGAGTGAATGCGGGTCAAATAGTCGGTTGTACTCGTCACCGGCAAAGCGATCTGTCATGCCCGCTAAATAATCGGTTACAGCTCGCAAAAGACCACGCTGCTCGACATTTTGCTGGATGTCAAAAGGCAGCATTTCTGGCGAGTCGACATAGGCGTTAAAGACACGCTCTAAGATGTGGTCGGCCTTTTTGGTCATGCGGATAAGCCGGTAGTGAAAATAAAAGTTCTGGTAAAGGAAATTTTTAAGCTCACGCAGTTTCTCACGCATCTCCCCGGAGGAGCTTACCAGTTTGGCCGGGGCATTGCGCACGTCGTCATAGCTGTTGATTTTGGCCTCAGAGATGAGTTTATCGGTGTGTTTAATGCTGTCTTCGATCATCAGGCCCAATAACTCGCGGATAAGGATATAACGACTCTGGGCGCTAAATGTCTGTGCTGTTATTTCAAGCGATGCCATCAGTTCGCCAATGACTGGCACAGTGGCGATTTGCTCAGGGTTGAGATGACCCGAGCGCAAACCATCGTCAAGATCATGAGCGTTATAGGCTAACTCATCGGCCACGTTGACAACCTGCGCCTCTAAAGAGGGTTGCTTATCCGGCTCCCACTCGCTATCGACGTCAGGAATGTCATATTCGGTCTCGTGCTTCATGATGCCTTCTAAAGTCTCGCGGGTCAGGTTTAGCCCGGCATAGTTGGGATAGCGTTTTTCCAGCTTGGTGACAACCCGCAACGATTGCTTGTTATGTTCAAAACCCCCAACGTCACTTGCCAGCCGGTTTAAGGTACCTTCTCCGGCATGTCCAAACGGCGGGTGACCCAGGTCGTGTGCTAGGGCAATCGTCTCGGTCAAGTCTTCGTTTAGCCCCAGGGCCCGGGCTATGCTTTTGGCTACCTGGGCCACTTCCAGCGTATGTGTTAAGCGCGTGCGGTAATAATCGCCTTCATAATTGACAAAGACCTGAGTCTTATATTCCAGGCGTCTAAAGGCGCTGGTATGAATAACACGGTCACGGTCCTTCTGAAAGGCGGTGCGATGTGACGATTCGTTCTCGGGGTGGATGCGACCACGTGACTGGCAGGCTAAGGCGGCATAAGGGGCGAGGGTGGCGCGTTCGTTTGCCTCAAGCGTCTCTCTGCTATAGATCATGATAAGTGGATGTTAGCAGTTTTATAACAAATAAGGTATGCAAGTCACAGCTTGATTCTGCTTATCTGGCCGCGGTGCTATAGCAGCAAGCTGCAATGACGATATGATTTATCTTATGCGCAATTATCTGGATTTTGCTACCAAATTGGCCTGGCAGGCAGGCCGTCTGACGCTGGCATATTTTGGCACCGGCGTAAAGACTGATTTTAAAGACGACGACACCCCGGTAACAATAGCGGATCATAAAGCCGAGGAGTTTATTCGCGCCCGTATCGAGGCTAAGTACCCAAATCACGCTATTGTCGGCGAGGAATTTGGCGAAAAAGAAGCCGTCGGACAGAGCCATCGCTGGATAATCGACCCCATTGACGGCACCAAGTCGTTTATGCGTGGCGTGCCGCTTTATGCGGTGCTTATCGGCCTGGAAATTGAAGGGCGCTGTGAAGTGGGTGCGGCATATTTCCCGGCGCTTGACGAGATGGTTAGCGCTGCTAGCGGCGAGGGTTGCTGGTGGAATGGTCGTCGCGCTCAGGTTGCCGATACTAACAGCCTGGAGAGAAGTATCGTTTCGTTTACCGATGCCGCCAGCTTTGAAAAATACGGACGTGCCGAAGCCTGGCAACACATTCAGCAAGCTAGTTATCACCGGGTGGGCTGGTCCGATGCCTATGGTCACATGCTGGTGGCTACCGGCAGGCTCGAGCTCATGCTTGACCCGATTATGAACCCCTGGGATTGTGCACCTTTTCCGGCAATTTTGCGTGAGGCCGGTGGCTATTTTGGTGACTGGTCCGGTAATGAAACGATTTACGCTAACGAGGCTATCAGCACCACTAAAAAGCTCTTACCCGAGGTGCTTAAATTGATTCACGGGGACTGAATAACAACAGTTTCAACAGACAAACTCGCCTTTGAAATCTAACCCCAGAGCCTCAGAACCTGTTTAAAAACGAAGGTAGCTAGAGGAGTCGGGCAAAGTTGAAGTGTGAACAGACAACCTTACCCGACCGACTTAAAGGATAGCGAATGGGCAGTCATCAAAGAACTTATGCCCGCAGCTGCAACGACTGGACGACCCAGGAAACACAGCTATAGAGAGATTATCAACGCCATCTTCTATGTGCTTTCCAACGACATTGAGTGGCGGGTGATGCCACACGATTTACTGACTTGGCAAACGGTCTATCATTATTTCAGAAGGTGGCGCTGCGAAGGATGTTGACAGGCGTGGAACAGGCTGCTGAGAGAACGACTACGCCGCCATTTAGGACGTAAAGCAGAGGCTAGCGCCGCGATTCTCGACAGCCAAAGCATCAAAACCGCAGAAGGCGACGACGAGCGCGGCTATGACGCCAACAAACGCTGCGGTGGTCGCAAGCGCCACCTTCTGGTCGATACCCTCGGCCTGCTGCTCATGGTGTTAGTGACCGCTGCAGATGTCCAAGACCGTGATGCTGCCAAAGAGCTACTGAAGCGGTTCTATCGTGACTTCTTTCAATCCTTTCGCCTCAAACGTATATGGGCAGATGCGGGGTATCAAGGTTCATTGGTTGTTTGGGTTCAAGAAGCGTTTGCCTGGTTGCTCGACATTGTGAAGCGGAATAAGCATGTCACCGGTTTTCAACTATTACCCAAGCGTTGG
>JASBUK010000131.1 GCA_030147925.1 Trueperaceae bacterium | reverse complement strand
GCAAGCCCCGTCGGCTCAACGCGGTGGCGACCCTCGAATCAGGTCAGGTCGGAAGAAGCAGCCTTAAGAGGTGATCGTCAGGTGCCGTTGAAAACCGGCGGGGTTTTTTATGGGGATTGAGGCTAGGATTTCTCGCTCCCCAATCCGCAATCCAATCTCTAGGATTTCAATCCGGGGCGGGTGCGGTAAATTTTGGTCACGTCATTTATGCGCAAGACGTTATCTTTAATGTGTTCGATTTCGGTTTGGTCTTTGACATCGACCCGGAAGTAAATTCTTGCGCTGGTGTTGTTTTGCACGTCGGCGCTTACGCGAGTCGCCGACTTGTTCATGGATTCGATAACGTTGAGCACGTCTTTTAGCAAGCCCGGGCGGTCAATGCCGACAATTTCAAAATCTACGGGGTAAACCTCGCCCAGTGGTGCGTCCCAGTTTACGTTTACCAAACGTTCGCCTTCGCTTTTCATAAGGTGCTTTACATTCGGGCAATCGATGCGGTGAACGCTTATGCCGCGACCCCGCGTTATATAACCCACGACATCATCGCCACGCACAGGCGAACAGCACTGGGCCAGCTTGGCCGGAGAGTCAATGCCATCGAGATAAATGCCTCCGGTGCCACGTTTGCCGGCAGGTCTTATGCTGTTGGGCTCGAGCTGTTTCTCGGGTTTGGCCGCTTCCGGCAATAGTGTTTCGATAACCTGCTTGGTGCTTAAACGCTTGCTACTGATTGCCAAGAGCAATTCATCGACAGATTCGGAATGAATCAGCGCCTTTGCCGCTGCTTCGAGCTTGGCTTTGCTGGTGTATTGGCTTAGTGGCAACTGTCTGCGCCGGAGCGCCCGCTCTAAGCTGCGCCGGGAGGTCTCTAGGTTGCCCTGGCGGTCCTGCTGCCGGAAAAATTGCTTGATCTTTTGCTTGGCACTGCGCGTTGTGGCGATATTCAGCCAGTCGCTGCTGGGGCCGTATTGCGAGCTGCGGTTGGTAAGAATCTCGACGCGGTCCCCGGTTTTTAGCGGATAGCTAAGCGGGACGATCTCGCCATTGACCCTGGCGCCAATACAGCGGTGTCCAACTTGCGTGTGCACCTGATAGGCAAAGTCAATGGGGTTACTGCCCCGGGGCAGGTTAAGCAAATCCCCCGCGGGTGTAAAAACCAGCACCCTTTCGGACAAGAGATCGGTCTTGACCGTTTCGATAAAGGCCCCGGCACTCTCTTCGGCGCTGTCAACATCGAGCAGTTGCTTCATCCACTCTAAGCGCTTTTCCACTTCGCCGACGTCGCTGATGCCTTGCTTATAAGCCCAGTGCGCCGCTACTCCATACTCGGCCACTTCGTGCATGCGCCGGGTACGGATTTGCACTTCTATAGGTTGTCCTTTAAGGCCTATCACCGTGGTATGCAGTGATTGGTAGCCGTTGTGTTTGGGCACGGCTACATAGTCCTTAAAACGGCCCGGGATCGGCGTCCACAGACTGTGGACAATCCCCAGAGCCCGGTAACAAACGGCCTTTTCCTGATCTTCGCTGCTAAGTTCGGTATTACCCGGCTCTGATTCGATAATGGCGCGGATAGCCATAAGGTCGAAAATCTGATCCAGATTCTTAGCATCGCGCTGCATTTTGCGGTAAATGCTGTATAGGTGCTTGCTGCGCCCGGAAACTTCAAACTTGAGCCCTTCGCTCGCTAAACGCTGCTCGAGCAGTTTAATCGAGCGCTGCACATACTCCTCACGCTCGACATGCCGCATGCGCACCTGCCGCTGCAAAACCTCATAGCGCTCATGATCAAGATAGTAAAAACTTAGGTCCTCAAGTTCACTCTTGATGTGATTGATACCTAGGCGGTGGGCAAGCGGTGCAAAGATTTCGAGCGTTTCCCGGGCGATGCGCTGTTGTTTTGCGGGAGGCATACTGGCCAGGGTACGCATATTGTGCAGACGGTCGGCCAGCTTTACCAAAATGATGCGCACGTCACCGACCATCGCCAGCAACATCTGCCGCAGGTTTTCGGCTTGTTCGTCTTCATAAACCCGCACGGCCAGCTTGCTGATCTTGGTTTCACCTTCGACAATGCGCCTTACCGCATGACCAAATTTTTCTTCAATCTCTTCGAAGGTCACCTCGGTATCTTCCACGGTGTCGTGCAAGAGACCGGCGATCAGCGCGTCAGCATCGAGGTGCATCTCGGCCAGAATTTCGGTTACCGCCACAGGATGCATGATGAACGGCTCACCCGAGCGTCGCTTGGCGTCTTTGTGGGCATGCTCGGCTAATACATAGGCCTCGGTCAAACGTTCTTGCGCTGACCCTTCGAGATAATTGGCTGCTGTTAGCAAACTGTTAAGGAATCCGTCCATCTAGACGTTACATTTTAACATGACAAGGACTTTGTGACGGCATTATGAATTAGGATTGGGGATAGAGATTCCTCGCTCCACACTCCTCGCTCCTGGTTTGTTGGAGATTGAAGCGCTCTCATCTGAGATTTGTGCGGGTGAGCAACAGATAGGCCCCCAAAGCAGCCAGAATGATATTGCCCGCCCAGAGGCCAAACCACACCGGCACCACGCCGTTTTGGGCCAAAAGCTGGCCCAGCGTCAACAATAAATACCAGGCCAGGGTCACAGCCAGTGACAAACCAAAGGCAACACTGCGGCTCCGCGCGTATAGAACCGCCAGCGGCAGGGCTACCAAGAGCAGCGTAAAGTTGGCAAAGGGTTCGGCCAGTTTACGGTTAAAGAGCACAGCTGCCTGACGCCTTTCGCCAAGGGATGTGCTCAAATTGTTGGCATCCTGATAGGCCTCGCGGATAGAGCGGGTATCCTCGAAGCCGCCACCGCTAAAACGGGTGATGACCTCTTCGAAACTTTCCGAGGTGGTAACAGTCAAACTCTGCTCTGGTTGACTGGCGCGATTATCGGCCCGCAGTAGTGCGCGTAGCGCCTCTCCCGGATCGTCTGAAAACATGTCGATGGCGGCTAAGTCGAGCACGTTTAACTGAAAGTCAAAGAGCTTTAGGCTGTTACCGCTAAATTGCGCCCGCTCAGCAAACATGACTGTCAGGGTCTGGTCTTGCCAGGCCTCGAGCCGAACGTCGAACATTTCATCGGTCTTGCGGTCGGTGCGGCTAAAGTAAAGATTGTAGTCGCCAATAGGCAGATTTTTTTGGGCCAGCCGAAAAAGCCCGCTGCCGCCACTGGAAAGCTGCCACCAGAGGCTGCCTACGCGTGCGTTGGTCCCGGGCAAAACCCATTCGTTAAGATAAAGCGAAAACCCCGCCGAGAACAGCCCCATGAGCATAAAAACCGTCGTCATGCGGCGTAGCGCCACCCCACCAGCTTGCACTGCCAAGAGTTCGTTGCTAGCGGCCAATCGTCCAAAAGCCAAGAGCACGGCCAGCAGCAAGGCGATGGGCAAAGTCTGCACAAAGGCCGCCGGGAACTGCAAGAGCAACCACCCGCTAAGCTGAGTAAGCGGTACACCCACAATCCATTGAACACGCGGCAGCGTCACGCTCATGATGGCCAGCGAACTATAGAGTAGCAGTCCAAATAAAAAGGCCGGCAAGCTCTCTTTTAGTAAGTAGAGGTCTAAGCGCTTCATTAGCCACGCCCATAGCAGCAAGGGAGCATCAACGTCCCCCTAGCTCAAAAGAAACGGAGGCGCGCAGGTCTTCGCGGTATTGCTGATAGGCAAAATTAAGCGTGCCGCAGCAGCTACGCCACTGCAGGTCAAGGCCGTAACCACTCAGTTCAACTGGTCCCGAAACCGTGACCAGATCGGCAAAATCCAGCGCAATAAAGGGGTTAAGACTGACTTCGGAAATGTTTATGGGGAAACGTGTGCGCAGCTCGAGCAAATCCAATTGCCTTGTCTCGCGCAAGTCATAGCGACCACTAACCCCCAGCAGCCAACCGTCCCCGCTTACGTCTATCCCGGCCAGGGCGTAGGCTTCTACGTCGTCATCCAAAGTGCTGTTCAAGAGTTCGGCAAGTTCAAGCTCAAAGAGTGGCGAAACTGTCACGTCGCCAAGATTAACATCTGCACTTAGCTGAAATTGCAGAGTTTCAAAGGCGCCACGCTCCGGATCGATATCTGAAAGAAAATCATAGCGAGCGCTTACCGCCGCCCGCCCAAAGACTCCGGTGGCCAGGACACCCTCAAGATCAGCGGCGGCACTAAGCACGCTAAGCGGCTCGAGCCTATCGAGCTTGGTGCTAAAGGGCGAAGCACTGTTAGTCCAGCGCCGGTCATAGCTTATCGAGGTATTGAGCGGCCCTAGGCTGGCTTTCCAGCTAGGTATGAGCCTTAGTCCATACTGCCAAATATCTGCACTGGGATAATAAGAAAGAGTACCGGTGTTTTTAAGACGAAAGTCTCCTAAAGGGGTATTAGGCAGGCGATAGTCAAGCTCTCCTAGTCCGACCAAGCGAGGACCGCTTACCGGAGTGTCGTCAATAATCTGACTGGCAGCCGCCGCAGTTAACTCGGCACGCAGCGTCAGGCTGTCTTGAAAAAATAACTTGTCCAACTTGCTTTCGGCTGCTAAACCCAAAGAGCCTTCGTGCAGAAAATCCTGCTCGGCCCAGTTACGGTTGCGAATTTCAAAAATTGCTTTGAGCCAGGAATTTAAATTCTCTACTTTGCGAAAATCAAACTGGGGGCCTTGCAGTGCCTTGCCTAGCGTCGCGCTAACACCGTCTTGCCTGATGCGCAGCAGGAAAATTCCGTTTAGATCGTGTCCGGCATCGAGACCGGCTACGCCTGCGTCAAGCAGCACGCCCTCGCCCAGCCTAAGGCCGATGGTTTGCAAAGTAGTGCCGTTGTCTTCGTCATAGCTTAATGACAATGGAAAGCTAAAGTCACTTAAAGTTTCTTCGGAGAGCTTAAGCTCCGAGGCCAGGGCAATATCAATGCCGCCAATCTTGAGCACGCCGTCACGGATCAGCAGGTTATTGCTAAGCAGGTCAAAAACTGCCGCCGGGGTGCTGACTACATACAGCTCTCCCCCTTCACAAACACAAGTGGTAGCAATGGCATCCTCAAATAGCAAGGCATTTGCTGTCAGCAGGGCTGTAGCACCGTTGATGCGATAGTTGCTGCTTTTTACTGAAACGATATCCAGCAGCAGATCGCCGTTTTGCAAGTCATAGCTGGCCGTGTCGGCGGTTCCGCTGATGTCGCCACTGTTTAGCAGGACTTGCTCGAGCTCAAAACCAGCAGCAGAGGAGTTAAGCTTAAGCGCGTCAATAACCCAGTCACCCAGGGTTAAACTGACCTCAGAGGCCTCTAAATTAGGCCGCCCGGACAAGTCGGTAACCAGCAGGGCGTCTGCCTCAAGCACCCAGGCGACAACATCTTCATCTGCTTGCGGGACGACACAAACGCCATTAAAAAGTTCGGCCCGCCCGGTGGCGGAATCAAAGCTCAGATCACCAAAGTAAGTTATGCCGATACCGGAAAGCTCGAGCGTATTGGCGTTAAAACCCTCACAGGGATTTTGCGCCCAGGAGGTGCCCAGCAAAACAAGCAAAAATAAAAGGAGGAAAAAACGACGCACTCACCCATAATGCCATGTTTTGCCGCTGGCTGGATTTATCAGGCGATAGTGGTCTTCAGAAATATTGAGACAATATTTAGTGCGGGTTTTATCCCCCAAAGAACTTCCTGGACAGGAACTCGCCTGGTGAATTTGTCTCAAACTAGATGATACCTACTACCATTTATGCTTCTGCACCAAAGCGCACAGACACGTATTCGTCGAGCATCTGGTTAAAGTCCTCGACTATGCCTGGCCCTTGCAAGGTCTTAACAAACTGACCATCGCGATAAACCGGAGCACGCGGGTCTTCGCCAGTGCCGGGCAAAGAAATGCCGATATCGGCATGTTTGGATTCGCCGGGGCCATTGACCACACAGCCCATCACCGCCACCTTGAGCGTCTCCACTCCGGGATAGCGGTCGCGCCACAGAGGCATCTGCGACTTGAGATAAGCCTGAATGTCGCGGGCCATCTCCTGAAAAAGCGTGCTGGTGGTGCGGCCACAACCCGGGCAGGAAGTAACCGTCGGGACAAAGGAGCGCAAATCCAGCGCCTGCAAAATTTCCTGGGCGACTTCGACCTCTTTACTGCGCGGCGCACCCGGTTCGGGTGTCAGTGACACGCGAATGGTGTCGCCAATACCCTCTGACAGCAGTACGCTCAAGCCTGCCGTACTGCTGACCATACCCTTAGCGCCCATACCCGCTTCGGTGAGGCCAAGATGCAGCGGATAATCGCAGCGTTTAGCCAGCCTGCGGTAAACATCCCAGAGATCACGGGCATTGGAAACTTTGGCGCTGATAATGATTTTGTCGTGTCCCAAACCATGCTCCTCGGCCAGTTCCGCAGAGAGCAGGCCGGAGCTTAGCATGGCCTCAATCATGACCTCACGTGCGTCTTTGGGCTCGAGCAACTTGGCATTTTCGTCCATGAGCCTGGTCAACAACTGCTGATCCAACGAACCCCAGTTAACGCCGATACGTACAGGCTTGTCGTATTCCTTGGCCACATTGATCATGGTTAAAAAGTTCTTATCATGATGCTTACCGACGCCCACATTGCCAGGATTGATGCGATACTTGGCCAAAACCTCGGCAGCCCGAGGAAATTCTTTTAGCAAGATGTGACCATTAAAGTGAAAATCGCCCACCAGCGGAACATTTATGCCCAAGTCTTGCAGACGCCTCTGAATCTCGGGCACGGCCTGAGCCGCCTGACGATTGTTTACCGTCACCCGGACAATTTCACTACCAGCTTGGGCTAATGCCGCTACCTGCTCGGCGGTGGCTTTGGCATCGGCGGTATCGGTGTTGGTCATTGACTGTACAGCAATGGGGTGGCCGCTACCCACCGGCACACTGCCTACCCAAACGGTTACGGTTTTTCGGCGTGCGAATTCTGTCATTGCTTTTAGTCTACAGAAATTTAGCTTTTATACTGTGCTCTGCGGCAGGAAAATTTAGTGACACCTGCAACACCTAGCAACATTGGATTAGGCGGCAAGATATTACAAAACAGCATGCCATAATTCAGGATAGTGAGTCACAAAGCCCACATTATTGACTTCGAGATAGCTTTTAAACGCACCATTCGCACTCTCATAACGATACTTGCTTTCCGATATGCGGTGATAGCTTTGAGGAAGCGGTTCTAGGGTCAAGCCTGGAAATTTAAGCCAAGCAGCTAAGGTATCGACTTTTTGCCCAACTTGGGGCTCGAGCCGTCTAATAGCAAGCAAATTCGTTACAGGACTAAAATTGATGTCAATATCAACGCATCCCGAAACTTTAGGTTGAGATACCCCGTTATAGCGCCATTCTCCAGCCTCGGCAATAATCTCAATGTCAACTTCCTCATCACCTATCCAACCTGTGACAACGGCAGAAGCAGTTTCACCATTTGGACGGCATTTGATCACATACATGTAACTGGCAGACTGCTTGTTTATACAGAAAGATAGCCGTACCATCTAGTCTCAAACCCGAACTAGCTGCTTCCAGCGTCAGACGTGCTGCTTCGTGACCTTGGGTATGAAGATTTTGCCAGAGAATAAAGTGTTGCGTCATTTCAACAATCGGATAGAAGAAGGCACAATTGCTACCTAATTAAGTATTCTTCTTCTTAATTCGGCAACACGACGGACATTAGGAATTTCGTCATTACTCAGGTCTTTGTAGATATCAATAAGGTTATTTCTTAGGCCTTCTTCGCTCTCGCCTTGCGTCCAGTAGTCCGGGTACTCTTCTAGATAACCCAACCACCTATCCTCTTCTTGCCAATAAACACATTTCTGGTTCATAAGCACATTTTAGCTGAAAGTTAGGGGTTCACTTAACGGTCTAAACTCAGCAGCACGGGCTTATCCGCCGGAGGCGGAATCAAGACGAACTTGCCAAAATGTTTCTTCTCAAGGAATTCACGCTGTGCATCCGCAATCTGCTCGAGCAAAAAGGTCTTTGCTAGCAAAGGCCGTAATTCGCCCCGCTCGATGTATGAAACAAGGTTCGGAAAAACAGGCTCATCCCAAGCGGTGCAACCAATCATCGTTAAGTCTTTAAGATAAAAGGTGCGCATATCGAGTGTCACAACTGGGCCGCCAATCGCCCCAGAGGACACGTATCTCCCACCTCTTTTAAGCACCTTCAGCATCCCACCAAAGGCTGGCCCCGCCACGTTGTCAACGACCACATCCACAGAGTTTTCGCCGAGGCTGGCAACTATATCTTCACCGCGAGCAATAACACGATCTGCTCCGATTGATTGCAGTTGCGCTAGCTTCGCCTTCCCTGCAATGCCAGTCACGGTAGCGCCGCGGCGCTTCGCTAATTGCACGACAGCCGAGCCAACACCGCCGGATGCTCCAGCGACTAACACATGCTCACCCTTGCGCACCTTCGCCCGCTGAAGCATGTTCTCAGCCGTCCCGTAGGCACAGGGAATTGAACCAAGTTCCGCATCGCTCCAATCACAATCCACTGCAAAAACCTCGCTGGCAGGTACTTTCACGAATTGGGCAAAGGCACCATCGAAATCTGAACCCATCCAGATATGCTCCAAAGACTCAAAACCCGAGCGGCGAATGCATGGCCGTACGAGTACGCGCCTACCAATGGCAGTTCTGTCACCACCAGGAGCGACTTTAACAATACGGCCACAACAATCTGCACCCTGGATAAACGGAAACGGCGTCGCCTCGTTCCAGCCCCCGTCTGTCTTTGCTACCGCTTTATTTGCCTCATCGTCTACTGCATCTTCTGTAGCCGCTGTAACGGTAGCAGAGTACCAGCCTATTCGGGTATTGATATCGGTGTTATTAACACCGGCGGCCAAAACTTGCAACAAGACCTCACCCGGTGCAAGCGTTGGGATCGGGACTTCCCGATACTCAAGTTTGTCGTATCCACCGTTACCGGCGGTAACAACCGCCTTCATGGTCGTTTTGCCATCCTTAAGGTCAAATCGGTCTTTTTTTGGAAGCGTTATGTGTTCAGCAACCATGCTCACTCCCGCTTTTGATTCAAGCTGCGCTACACAATT
>JASBUK010000117.1 GCA_030147925.1 Trueperaceae bacterium | reverse complement strand
GGAAAGTAGTTAGTAGGAGGTAGAAACTAAGAAGACAGTAAAAAGTAAAAAGAGGAAAGTGAGGGCTTTCTAAAAACGCCTTTCCTACCTACCACCAACTACTCACCACCCACCATTAACCACAAACCGCTAGCCTAGG
Source organism: Trueperaceae bacterium (assembly GCA_030147925.1). Lineage (GTDB taxonomy): Bacteria > Deinococcota > Deinococci > Deinococcales > Trueperaceae > JASBUK01. Next base: position 22,116 of record JASBUK010000117.1, on the reverse strand, counting down.
GCTTATAAAAGCCTACCTTCTCATGCACTTCGGTCATAGTCTGCCGAGCCACCTTGCGGGCTTTCTCAGCGCCGGAGGCCAGTATTTCCTTGACTTGCTGCGGTTTTGCCTGATAGTCGGCGGCACGTTCACGGATTGGTCTAAATTCACTTTCCATGTGTTCAAACAAAAACTTCTTGCAGTCCACACAGCCAATACCTGCTCGAGCACACTCAACTTCAACCATATCCACCGTAGTTTTGGGGCTGAAGTTGCGATGCAAATTGAAGATATTGCAGCTATGCGGGTCACCGGGGTCACTGCGGCGCAAACGGGCCGGGTCGGTCTTGGCGACACGCAGTTTGTCCCAGGCTTCTTGTGGGGGCTCGAGCAAACCAATGGTATTACCCAAACTCTTGGACATCTTGGTCTTGCCGTCAAGACCCTTGATACGTCCGCCGACTTCGGGAACTATTGCTTTGGGTTCGGGAAAGGTCTGCCCATAAGCCAGATTGAACTTGCGGGCGACCTCACGGGTAAGTTCCACGTGCTGCACCTGGTCTTCACCCACCGGCACCTCCTCGGCTTTAAAGATAAGGATATCGGCAGCTTGCAAAACCGGATAAGTGAGCAAGCCGGAGAGAATCGACTGTTGACGCGAAGCTTTATCCTTAAACTGCGTCATGCGCTCGAGCTCGCCAATCGGCGTCAGCGTCAGATAAATCCAGGTTAGTTCGGTTACTTCAGGAATTTGGGATTGCACAAACAGCGTGGCTTTCTCGGGGTCTAAACCCGCGGCTAAAATCGCCACAGCCATATCAAAGGTTTTTTGGGCCAACTCCTCACTATCCAGCGGGCTGGTCAGTGCGTGATAGTCTACGATGCTGGTAAACATTTCCTGGCGCTGGGCTAATCTTATCCAGTTGCGCACCGCCCCCAGATAATTGCCTATATGAAGCTCACCGGAAGGCTGAATGCCGGTGAGTGCGCGTTTTGTTTTGGTCATTGTGTGATTTAGCTGTTGGGGCGTCGCTAGGGCTTCAGTCATTGCCCTAGTAGTATATCCGGAGCCGCCCACACCCGGGCAAACTGTACATACTTAGAGGCTGCAGCAGTATCAAGCTCACTGCTCACATCCAGCACCATCAAACCCAACGGTGGCAAACTAAGTTTATCTGGCTGCATATTGCCACTCAGCAAATCCCGGGGCAAAAAAGTTTCGGTCAGCGTCGAGAGGTCGATTTCTTTAGCACTTGAGGCAAAGTTTGCCAAAATCAGTAAACGCTGCTCATTAAGCTCACGGCTAAAGGCCAGCACGCTGCGCTCACCACTTTCAAGCACTGTCAGCTTGCCGCGCTCCAGTGCTGGGTTGGTATTGCGCAAGGCAATCAGTTGCTTATACCAGTTCAGCAGCGAGTCGGGTCTGTTCTGCTGTGCCGCCACTGAAATGCCGGGATCTTCGGTACTAAAGGAATACCAGGGTTCCACGCTGCTAAAGCCGGCGTATTCATCCTCATTCCAGCGCATAGGCGTGCGCTTTTCCTCATCGCGGTCACCGGGGCCGTTGGGCAGACCAATTTCCTCACCGTAGTACATAAAGGGTATCCCTGGCAGAGTAAACATGAGCGCAGCCGCCAGTTTTGAGCGCTGCGGGTCGGGTTTTAAGAAGCTCAGCGAAGTAGCCGGACGTATCTGATCGTGATTGGAGATAAAAATGCCCCGCAGAGCATTACTGGGATAAAGCTGCTCGTCTTGCTCGAGCACAAACTTTAAATTGCTGGGATTGCGTTTCTGAATGCTGGAAATAAGCGCGTCAAAAAGCGGATAGTTAAAAGACATATCCAAATTGGCTTCCTGGTGGTATTTCACGATGGTATCGCTGTCCGTCCAGGTTTCACCGACAATAAAGGCCTGTGGATTAACCGTCTTGATAAACGCCTCAAAATTGCGCACCCAGGCCAGGTTATCGGGCGTGTTGCGAATAAGTCCGTCTTCGCTTTCCACTATGTGCTGAATAGCATCAACGCGAAAACCATCTACACCCAGTTCCAGCCAGAACTTAGCGATATCGTTCATCTTTTCAACCACCGCCGGATTGCGATAGTTAAGGTCAGGCATACCGCTCCAGAAAAGCCCCAGATAATAACCGTCGCGTCCCTGGTGCCAGGCCGGTGCGCCGCTGACGCCACGCCAGCCCAAGTCCGTCTCCGACCAGAGATAGTAATCACGGTATTGTGGATCACCAGCGTTTGCCGCTTTAAACCAGGGGTGCTCTACGCTGCTGTGATTGACCACCAGATCAATAATCACGCTAATGCCGCGAGCCTGCGCCTCGTCCAAAAACTTCTGAAAATCGGCCATGGTGCCGTAGTCGGGGTTGAGCGCATAGTAGTCACTCACGTCATAACCGTGATAGTTAGGGCTGGGGTGAATAGGCATGAGCCAGATACCGCTTATGCCCAAATCCTCAAGATAATCAAGCCGCTGGATTATGCCCTGAAAGTCGCCAATGCCGTCACCATCGGAGTCTTGAAAGCTGCGCACAAAGATTTCATAGTAGATGCCCTCACTTGGCTGGCGCTCGCTTTGGCCCAGGGCGATAAAACTAAGGAACAAGCTCAAAAACAGTAAGGTCTTTAGCAGCTTTTTTATGGCATTACTCACATTGTTCACTTTGCTTTCCCGCTCCTCTATCCTCGTTTCTTATGAAATGGGATAGAGGAGTGGGGAATGAGGATTGAACTTACTTTATCCCCTAATCCCCTATCCTCGTTCCCGTCCTAAGGAACCGTCTTCCCTACCCAGCCCATGGGATTGGTCGGCACACCGGCAATGCGCATTTCCCAGTGCAGGTGTGGGCCGGTTGACAAGCCGGTGGAGCCCACCTCGCCAATAATCTGACCGCGTTTTACCTCGTCGCCTGCTGCAACATTGATTTTTGACTGGTGTAAGTAAAGACTAAAAACGCCCCCGCCGTGATCGATGATGGTCGTGCCGCCTTTAATGGGCAAAAATGCCGCGGCCACCACCCTGCCGTCATTGGTTGCCGGAATTACCGTGCCTGTTGGGGCGGCAATATCCTCACCCTTGTGATAAGACACCGGGCCGCCGGAAACATAGCGGCGCGGGTCGCCAAAGGCGCTGGTCGTGCGGCCTTCGAGCGGAAGTAAAAAGGGCTCGAGCCAAAGCGGTGTCTGTTTATAGGTCGTATCTGCAAAGGCATCAGCTAAAATCTTGGCTTCTAACGCAGCATTTTCCTGTGTGACCACGCTAAAGGTGCCAGCGGAGATATTCAGCTCTTCAATTAGCCGCGGGTCTTTTAGCACTCTAAGTTCTTTTTCTAAGCGTGCTTCGCGCCCGTACTGGTCAACTAGGCTAACTTCTATTAGCTGCGTTGCTGGGGGGCTGCCCAGCGGCACAGTAGCTAAAGACAAGGCATTATTTGCATCCTTTAAGACCGGTATTGCTTCGCCATTTAAACTAACGCTCAGCGTGTCAATTTTGACCTCGGCCTGCGGCCAGCTAACAGCAACGCTAAGCGGTTCTCCGGGTAGTGTCTCACTTAAAGTAGTGACTACCGGCTTAAGCTCGGGAATACCAAAAACCGCAAATTGATAGCTACTTTCATTTTCTGCACCGTCTTTAGCCTTCACCTCGACAGCGCTCTCTCCAGCAACGGCCAGCAGTTCAAATTCCAGGTCTTGGGTCACTTCTTCAATAACCGTATCGGCATAACGCGCCTGATAAATCACCGGCTCGTTAGCGCTTAGCCGCACCTTAAAGGGCAAACCCGCCGGAACCCGCGCCGGTAATTCGGCAAAAACCTCAGGCGGAACATCGTCACGTTTACCGTGGTTAAGCGCCAGGCTGACGGTTACAGCCGCCAGCAAGATCACAGGAAATATTAAGCGGCGCAGCAATCTAGCGTTCATCCAGCATATCCATCTGACTGGTTACAAAGGGGATATTGCGGTAAATATGCGCCACATCGAGGCCGTAGCCATAAACAAAAGCGTCGTCAATTTCAAAACCCAGATAATCCACCGGCACGTCAACCTGCCGACGCGAGGGTTTTGACAAAAGTGTAGCAACCTTGACCGAAAGCGGCCCACGGCCTTTGAGATAGTTAAGTAGATACCGCATGGTCAAGCCCGTGTCAACAATGTCTTCGACTAAGATGACATGCTTGTTTTTCAGCGACTGATCCAGGTCTTTTATCAGCTTGACTTCGCCGCTGGTTTCGGTACGTGAGCCATAGCTGGAAACCGAGATAAAATCCAGGGTGAGCGGCAAGTCTATGGCCCGCACCAAGTCGGCCATAAAGATAAACGCCCCGTTGAGTACGCAGATTAAGTGCAATGCCTTGCCCTGGTACTCCTGCGAGATTTCTACGCCGAGCTCTTTTATCCTTTTATCAATCTGCTCCTGGCTAATCTGCACTCTACCCTCACCAATCTGAAAAATTGATTCCGTCATCCTCACACCGTTTCCGTTAATTATAATTTGCCGTCTGCCCGCAAAATCCAACTTAGTTATGAGTATATCCGAGCTTGTCTAGTTCGTCGTGGGATAGTTCGCGATATTGCCCTGGTTTTAGGTCTCTTAGCTTAAGCGCGGCAATACGAGTTCGTTTTAAGCGCGTGACCGTATAGCCCACTGCGGCCAACATACGCCTGACCTGGCGGTTACGTCCTTCAGCAATCACTATTACACAGCCCTGCGGAGCCGGTCTGAGCGCCAGGGCTCGAGCCGTACCATCTTCAAGTTGCACACCTTCTTTAAGTCGGCGTCCGGTGCTGGGCGAAATCTCGCCTTCTTTACACCAGGCGCGATATTCCTTTTCGTGCTGGTAGCGTGGATGAGTCAGCCGCAAGGTCAAATCACCGTCGGTGCTAAGTAGCAAAAGCCCTTCCGAGTCATAGTCCAGACGACCCACCGGATGCAGCCCGGCCACTCTAGGTACAAGGTCCATCACGGTTTTACGGCCACGATCATCACTCACCGTACTCAGCACAGCCACCGGCTTGTAAAGTGCGTAGGTGACGTTTTTGGTTTTTGCCTTTATCAAACCGCCGTCAAGGCGCACCTCGTCATCCGGCCCTACCTTCATGCCCAAAATTGCCGGTTGACCATTTACCGTTACCGCACCTGCGGCAATAAGCGCCTCGGCCTTACGGCGGCTGGCTACCCCGGCTCGAGCCAAAAATTTCTGCAGCCTTTCTTCGGTCACGGCCAGAACTTTAGTTCAGCTAGGCTTACCGAACACCGAATGTCACCACGGGCTTGTTTTTTAGACGGCTTCCAAATCTGGTGGTTAAGGTTTTCCATATTGCTAAGTGTAATACCAAAGTGCTGTTTTAAGGAGTGGGGATTGAGGATTGTGAAGAATTGTTGTACTTGCTTGCTACACAAGTAGCTTAACAGGCATTCACGGCCTTAAGATGCTGTCATGGTCGTCAACAGTACAGCCTTCCATCAGGTAATTGAGGAATTCATTCCTCTCAATAACCATTTAGGGCTCAAGGTCGAAAATTTCGATGCGGCTAGTGGCCGCGTAGTCACACGTTTAGAAATGCGCCCTGAATACATTGGCAACGTCGTGCGCAATATGCTGCATGGAGGCATTATCAGCTTTATGATTGACGCTACCGCCGGGGCCGCCGCCATGCTCTCTTTAGAAGACATCTCTTATCTGGATAAGCTGGCAACCATTGACATGCGAGTGGATTATCTCACACCGGCCAAAGGACAGGTGCTTTTTACCACTTCGCAAGTGATGCGCTCGGGCAACCGTGTGGTAGTAGTACGCAGCGACGTCCATGATGATTTAGGCGCCTTTGTGGCTCTAGGTAGCAACGTCTTTAATGTCGCACGCTGATTTTTGAACTCATCCCAAGGTATTTTGTATTGGAACTATGAGGTATAAACCCCGGCCTGACACCTAAAGGAATTAGCTTGTCTCCTAACGCCTCACACCTCACTCCTCTCCTAATATTCCTGTTAACCTTATGCCATGATTCATCCTATACACGAAAAATACGCCAAGCTACTTGTCAACTACTGCACTAGCGTCGAGCCGGGCGAACACGTCAGCATCAACGTAGAACTGCCTGCCGCACTATTAGCTCGAGCCCTTTACCGTGAGGTCTTGCAAGCCGGAGGCATACCCATTTTGCGCCTTGGTTACCCGGAGGTCTTACAGGATGTGCTCGAGCTGGCCCCAGAAAGTTATTACGACGCCGAGCCGGTTTTTGACTTAAACGAAATCAAGCAAATTGACGCCTGGATTCGCGTAGCAGCACCCAGCAATGCTCGAGCCCTGCAAAACGCTGACAAGAGTAAACTGTCAAAATTGCAGAAGAAAAACCGTCCCGTGCAAAACATCCGCGTGCGCGAAACCAAATGGGTTGGCACTCTCTTCCCCACCGAAGCCGGAGCACAGGATGCCGGTATGAGCTTAGATGACTACGAAAAATTCGTCTACGGCGCCATGTTTTTATTTGATGACGATCCAGTAGCCAAATGGCAGGAGACACAAGCGTTCCAGGCCAAGCTTATCGAGCGCTTAAGGCAAGCCGATGACGTGCATATCGTCACTGAAGGTACCGACCTGCATTTGAGCGTTAAAGGCCGCAGCTGGATCAACAGCGACGGGCATAAGAACATGCCCAGCGGTGAAGTGTTCACCGGGCCGATTGAAAGCAGTGCCAACGGTTATATCACCTACCAGATTCCTAGTGCCATTCGCGGCGTCGAGGTCGAAAATATCTTTGTCAGGTTTGAAAACGGCAAAGCCGTAGAAGCCAAAGCGGAAAAAGGTGATGATCTCCTGCAGTCGCAGCTAAATACCGACGAGGGCGCACGCTTTTTAGGTGAGCTGGGCATCGGCACCAATTACAACATCCAGATTCCTACCAAGAGCATCCTTTATGACGAGAAAATCGGCGGCACGGTTCATCTGGCGCTCGGTCAGTCCTATCAGGAGTCCGGCGGCGTCAACGAATCGGCTATCCACTGGGATATGATCTGCGATCTGCGCCAGGGTGGCGCAATTTATCTTGACGGTGAGTTGTTTCAGGAAAACGGGCAGTTCAAACTTTAGCCTCAATAAGGTCAAACAAAAAAACCCCCGCAAATGCGGGTTTTTTTGGTGCCGAAGAGGGGACTTGAACCCCTACAGCCTCGCGGCCACATGACCCTGAATCATGCGCGTCTACCAATTCCGCCACTTCGGCTAAAGACGCTGTGCAACCCAGAAATCCCGAGTGCCTGAACAGTCTATCAGAGCTTTGCGCCTCTCGCAAGAGCTAATGCAGGACCATTACCTTTTCCTAAAGCCAGCGACCCGTCCAAAATTCTACAAGCGATTCTAGGGGAGCGGGGATTGAGAAGTAGAGAAAGCGCTTTAACGCTTGAGTTTGCCGTCTAAGGTCAGCAATTCCTGATAAAGCCCTGGGCGGCGGTCTCTAAAAAAGCCAAAACCAGCCCGAAAACGCTGAGCAGCGGCAAAATCAAGTTCGGCGTAGAGTATGGTCTCGCTGACCCTGTCGGCTTCGGCCAGCTTTTCACCGCTGTAATTACAGATAAAGGAGCTACCGTAAAATGTCGCCTCACCCTCTGCCCCTATCCGGTTAGCTGCCGCCACATAAGAGCAGTTGGCTACCGCGTGGCCAATCATGGCACGCTGCCACATGTCTTTGGTGTCTTGAGCGCCGGCTTCCTCCGGCTCAGAACCAATGGCCGTGGGATAAAGCAGCAGGTCGGCGCCCTGCAAGGCCATGGCCCTGGCCGCCTCCGGGAACCACTGATCCCAGCAAATAGCCGCGCCAACGTTACCAAACTGCGTTAGCCAGGCCTTAAAGCCAGTGTCACCAGGGTTAAAGTAGTACTTCTCTTCATAGCCTGGGCCATCAGGAATGTGGCTCTTGCGGTAAATGCCCAGGTTCTTGCCATTAGCGTCGATCATCATCAGGCTGTTGAAGTAAGCCTGCCCTGCCTTTTCAAAAAAAGATATGGGTAACACAACCTTAAGCTCGGCGGCCAACGCCTGGAATTTGTCCAGAAACGGATGGCCTGCGACAGGGTGAGCCAAAGTAAAACACTCCTCGCGCTCGAGCTGTGGGAAATAAAGGTTTTCAAAAAGTTCTGGCAACAATACGATATTGGCACCGTTATCAGCGGCTTCACGCACCAATTTGAAGGCTTTGGTCAAATTTTCTGCCAGCTTATCTGTGCAGGACATCTGCACAACGGCAAGTTTGGTCTTAGCCACGGTAAATTTCTCCCTGCGGTTGTTGCTGGGTAACGCAGTGAAAAGCGCCACCACCGGTAATCAGGTTTTCGGCGACAAGGCCTATAACTTCTCTGCCAGGGAAAAGTGGGCGGAGGATGTCGAGCGCTCGCTGGTCATTTACATCATTGTAAAGTGGCACCGCCACAAAACCATTGCCAATATAAAAGTTGGCATAGGTGAGCGGCAAACGCTGTCCGTCTAGTTCCCGGCGTTTTTGCGGCAGAGGTAGTTCTACAACTCGGTAGGGCTCACCTTGCGCGTTGCGCAAAGCCTGAAGCTGCCTTAGATTGCGCTGCATAGTGACGTAGTTTGTATCTTCCTGGTCTTCTGCCACCGAACAGACAATGGTCCGATCTGAAACAAACCGCACGATGGTATCAATATGACCGTCGGTGTGGTCGCCTTCTAAACCATCTTCCAGCCAGATGACTTCCTTTATACCTAAATAGTCGTGCAAAACAGCTTCTATTTCTAACTGGTTAAGTTCAGGATTGCGTTTGGGGTGACGCAAACAGGAGCGCGTGGTTAAACAGGTGCCCAAGCTGTTAATTTCAAGCGAGCCGCCTTCTAAGATTAGATTGGTTTTATAGCGCTTCATCTTGAGCAGATCAGCCACTGCTTCAGGGGCCAGATTGTCCTTGTCAAACTGGTATTTCTCGCCCCAGGCATTAAATTCCCAGTCGGTTAGGGCGACTTTGCCTTGAGCGTTTTTGACAAACAGCGGGCCATTATCACGAAACCAGACGTCATTTAGCGGCAAGCGGTGAAAGTGAATATTTTTGATGCCGCTAAGACGCTGCCGGGCATCAAATTCAGCCTCATCGTCCCGGACATTTAAATAAACCGGCTCAAAACGAGCAATCGTCGCCACTAAGTTGGTGAACTCTCGCCTTACGCCCTCTAAATAACCCAGCCACAAGTCATCAGCAAAGGGCCAGCTAGTCCAGGAAGCCGCATGCTCGATCCATTCCGCCGGCAAGTAAAAGGCTCGAGCCTTAGGTAATTCGTCGTTTGCAATCCTCATTTCTGTCACCGCATCAACTCCCAGCTGTCAAGCATAGCAATTCTATTTTGTCCGGCCAAGCCACAGGCACAGACGTTATAGTAGTTTAGATTTTTGAGAATGCGGAGGATTTATGACACGCGTAGCATTGGTAACAGGTGGAGCGAGTGGAATTGGCCGGGCTTGTAGCGAAGCACTGGCTAAGCAAGGGGTCAAGGTTGTCATTGTAGACATTAACGCCGCTAAGGGCCAAGAGCTAGCGCAGGACTTAGGCGGCGCTTTTATCGAAGCAGACTTAAGCAAACGCAACGGTTGTCAAACAGCCATTGAAGAAACGGTGAGACTCTACGGCGGGTTGGATATTCTTATTAACAACGCCGGTTTTCAGCATATCGACCCCATCCCCGACTTTCCCGAAGATTCCTGGGACGACATGTTGGCGCTGATGTTGACCGCACCTTTTTTGCTCATTAAATACGCCTGGCCACAGCTAATAAAATCGGGTCAGGGGCGCGTTATCAATATCGGCAGCGCTCACAGCCTGGCCGCCAGCCCCTTTAAGGCTGCTTACGTCACCGCCAAACACGGTCTTATGGGTCTTACCAAGGTGGTTGCTTTAGAAGGCGGCGAGCATGGTCTTACCTGCAACACGGTTTGCCCGGCTTATGTACGTACGCCCTTAGTTGAAAAGCAAATCGCCGACCAGGCACGTACGCGCGGCATCCGCCCCGAGGAAGTCGAGGAAAAAGTATTTTTAGAAAACGTAGCGGTCAAGAAGTTGCTCGAGCCCTCAGACGTGGCCAATTATGTCGCCTACTTATGCTCGGCAGACGCCTGGGGCATAACCGGCACGGCACAAACCATGGACCTTGGCTGGACGGCGCGTTAGGGAAAGGTCAGGAGAAAGTGAAAAGTAAGTGGAAAGTAGTTGGTAGGAGGTAGAAGCCAGGGGTTTTCTGGCGAGGGTAAAATCAGGCAACGGGACTTTGTCAGTTAAGCGCTGACGCCCAAAAAGAACTCCGTTGGCAAGACCTTCTAAAAAGGTTTTTCCACCTACTACTCACCACAAACTACCAACTACTAACCATTAACTAATCTAGCGGCGTCAGCGCAAAGCGCACGCTGAACTGCTCCTGGTCTTTAAGCTCTGCACTGCTAAGGTCCAGATAAATCACGCTGCCACCACGTCCATGAACGCTGTCGTTGGCTTCAATCCGCACCAGCCCCGCAGCGATCACCGCAGACTGTGAACGGGTAAAAGGTTGTTCGTTGTCGTGCGGATGCACCAGGACCCGCAAACCGTTTTGCACTTCATCGCCCATGATTTCAAAGGCGTCGGCATAATGCTCCCAGCCCTCGTCGCGGTGACGCACGGTAGCGCTAAAGCTGTAGCTCTCCGCCCCCGTTTTGCGATAGCTCACGCCCAGCACGTGTGCTTCGTCCAAAATTTCAAAGTCCTGTAGATTAATTTCAATCTTGCCTCCGGAGAAGCTAATCTCTACGCTGGCCAACTCCGGCGGAACCACCAGCCGATTGCCGTCTTGCCGAGCAGGTTCGGCGGCTTGCCAAACCGAGGCAATCTCGTTAATAAAAACCTCTAAGTTATAGCTTTGTTGTGCCGTGGCTATCCCTAAACTAAAAACTATCAGTAAAAAAAGGGCTCGAGCCGCCTTGTGGAGCATGCTACAACCTCCTATGGGGCGCTTATTGCTTCTTCGCCGACCTGTAAATTATAAAGCGTGCGGTAAAGGCCCCCTGTAGCCAGCAATTCCTGATGCGTCCCGGCTTCTATGAGACGTCCGCGATCAATCACAAAAATCCGGTCAGCCTTTTGCACAGTCGAGAGGCGGTGGGCGATGATGATGGTCGTCACCTCGTGGCGGCTGGAAAACAGCCCTTCTAAAGCGTCCTGGATCACGGCCTCGGATTCGGCGTCCAGACTCGAAGTCGCCTCGTCGAGAATCAGCACCGAGGCCTCTTTGAGAATGGCTCGAGCAATGGCAATGCGCTGTTTTTGCCCACCTGAGAGTTTGACCCCGCGCTCACCAATCTCAGTCTCGTAGCCCTGAGGTAATTCCAGGATGAAGTTGTGTGCGTTAGCCAGCCTCGCCGCCTGTTCGACTTCGGCAGCCTCGGCCTCGGGTTTGGCATAGCGAATATTGTCGCGCACGCTGCCCGAAAAAAGAGTGGGGTCTTGCGGTACTACGGCAATGGCCTTGCGCAGACTCTGTAGCCGATAGTCACGAATATTATGCCCGGCCAAACTAATCATCCCTTCAGCCGGGTCATAAAGACGACTGAGCAAATTAGCAACCGTGCTCTTCCCTGCTCCTGACGGCCCCACTAAAGCTACAGTTTGCCCCGCCAACACGCGAAAACTCAGGCCACTTAATGCCGCCGTCTCACTCTCAGGATAGCGAAACTTAACATTATCAAAGCTTAAAACGCCCGGCTTAACCGCCAACAAATCACCTTCGTTTTCGGGCTCGTCTTCCAATAGGTCAGAGACCCGCTCGAGCGCCGCTATACCGGCTTGCAGGGAGTTGTTAAAGAACATCACCGACATCACCGGACGAATCAGGTTGTTTAGATAGAGCAAAAAGGCCGAAAGCTCACCAACGGTAAGACCACGCTGCACTATCAGCCAGCCGCCATAAAGCAGCAGCGAACCAAGTCCCAGCTCGGCGCTGAGTCCGACCAGACCTTCCATCCAGCCAACCTGTTTGCGGCGGTCTAGGTTGAGCTGAACATAGTTGTCGTTCTCATTCTGAAAGCGTCCTAATTCAAAGTCTTCGTTGGCAAAGGTCTTGACCACACCGATATTGGCTATCGCCTCGGTGGCGGTGGCGGTAAGCTCGCCCACACGGCGGCGAATCTTACGAGCCGCATTGCGCAGCGGGCCCTGATAAACCCCGGTTACCACCACCATCAGCGCAACCATGATGATGCTCAAAAGCGCCAGTTGCCAATCCATCGAAAAGAGAATTATCAGTACCACCACGATGCTGAAAAGTTGCCCCAGCAGGCGGGAAGCCCCCGACTGGATCATGGTTTCCAGAGCGTTTACATCGGAAACAACCCGCGAAACCAGCGAGCCTGAGCGTTCGGTGGTAAAACGGGTCAAAGGTAGTTTTAGCAAACGTGAATACGCCCTTAAGCGGATATCGCTAACCACCGCCTGAGTAAAGGCATAGGAAAGGTACATAGAGGCGTATGACACCAGTGCACTGAGCAAGTAAAAGAGCAGCATTCCTGCGCCCAAGAGCAGGAATAAACGGGCTTCGCCCCGAGGGATCAGCACGTCAATCACCAGGCGCACAAACTGCGGGCTTATCTGCGCCAGAGCCGCCGAAAGCGTCAGCAACAGAGACAGACCCGTTATCTGCCAGACGCGCGGTCTAAGTATTACCCAGAGGCGTGATAAGGTATTTGAGGGCTTTAGCAACATGCTAAGAGCCTAGTGCAGGCCCTAATATCATGCTGCAAGCTGTCTTACAGGCTTTTATAATTCCGGTACGTAGCAGCGCAAGACCTCTGCTTTACCACGCAAGACATAAGCTCCCAAACTGGCCGGTAAAACCACCGACTCGCCGCAAACCAGAGGGTAGCTATCGTTAGCGACTTCGAGCTCGAGCTCACCCTCTATAACCGTCAGTATTTCAAAACTGCTTAATTTGGTGCTCTGATGCTCTGCGGCCCCAACGCTCCAGCGCTCCATGGCAAAGTGTTGTGTAGAAATCAGCTCAGTCTTATTAGCGGATAAAGCCTTGGGCCTGACCTTGGCATGCTGACCCGGTCTTAAGTCGGCGACATCCAACGCCTTGTCGATATGGAGCTCGCGCAACTGCCCCGAGGCATCACGCCGCCCAAAATCATAAAGCCGATAAGTCAAATCAGAACTCTGCTGAATTTCAAAAAGAAAAATACCGGCGCCAATGGCATGCACCGTCCCCGCTGGGTTAAAAATCACGTCACCAGCCTTGACGGCTACGACGTTGAGATGGGGCTCGAGCCGCTCCTGGGCAATCGCGCGCCGCAATTCGTCTTTACTTAAAGCATCTTTAAAACCCCAGATGATCTTAGCGCCAGGCTCGGCGGCGAGGATGTACCAGGCTTCGGTCTTACCCAGATGCCCGCTGGCCGCCTCCTGTGTGCGGGCATAAGTATCATCGGGATGTACTTGAATAGAGAGCTTATCTGCCGCATCAATAAACTTGGCCAACAGCGGAAACTTATTGCCGTAGCGTTCGACGCTGAGATGTCCCAGCAAGTCCGTTCCAAGGCTTAGGGCCAGGTCCGCTAAGCTCTGTCCGGCATACTCGCCGTTAAGAATGTGATTTTCGGCATAGACTTGCCAGGCTTCGCCTAGAGGTTCTACACCTTCATGGGCTGGTAACTTTAAAAAGGGCTCGAGCTTCTTACCACCCCAAAGCCGGGGGCTTAAGCGCCGTTTAATTTTTAGTGGATAAATTTTTGACATCTGTGCTATTCCTTTATTACTAACGTTTTCTCTTTTTTTCTTAGCATTTTCAGATAACCAACTAACTTGTTACTACTCGGATGTTATTGACAACAGTGAATACTACTGAAACGCTCTTTACTTGTGCAAGAGTTTCAAAAAAATAGCCTATCAACACTTCATTAAACCTTCTACTAAACTTCTCATACTACATCACCACTGCAACACATAAAAGGTTTACCATAGAGACCCTGCAGCCTTGCTGCCCAAACTATGTTCGAGACGCTTTCTACTTATCTTAATCAGGCTGGGCCATTTGCACCGACGCTCTATATCGGTTTTTTTCTGGCAACGGCCCTACTACCTTTTATCCCCACCCCACTAATCAGCGCTCTAGGCGGGAGTCTGCTCGGCTTTGGCCCCGCCGTGGGTTATGGTGTGTTGGGCTTGGGTTTGGGCGCAGCACTAGCGCTCACCTTATCCAGGCATTTGGGTCGCCCGGTTATCATTCGTCTTTTTGGGGCGAAAACCTGGCGGGATTGGGAGCAGCTATTAGGTATCCGCTCACCCATAACCTGGGGGCTTATCTTTTTTTTGCTCAACATAGACTTCGCCGTAGTTGCCGCTGGACTATCAGGTTTACCACTATGGCAGTTGTGGATCAGTGCCATGATTGCTCGCTTACCCTGGCTTGTTGCCAGCGCCTGGTTTGGCGAGAGTTTCTTAAAATCTGACAGCTTTTTGCCCATCATTTTGCTGGTACTTGGCTTCTCACTGGTGCTCATGCAACTTTTAAGACGCAGTCTACGCAAGTTTTTGGTCAGCAGGCAAGCAAAAAAAGACGACGACGGCAAGACAAAGGTGCAGAAACAGTACGACCTGTGATTTTGGCGGAGTACCACAGGCAGTTACATGGTAGGTGGTAGGTAGTTTGTGGTTAATGGTTAGTAGTCGGTGGTTAGTAGTTTGTGGTCGGTAGGAAAAGCGTTTTTAGAAAACCCCTCTTTCCTCTTTTTACTTTTCACTTTTTACTGTCTTCTTAGTTTCTACCTCCTACCAACTACTTTTCACTTACTTTTTACTTTTAATCCGAAGCCTCAAGCAGCTCGAGCTCGTCAATCAGAGCCAAATCTTTAAGAGCCTGGCGAATCCCAGCGGGACCGATGCCAAAGACTTCGTGCTGGGCTTTGGGGTCGCCATGAGGTACATGTCTATCGGGAATGCCAAGGCGTTTTAGCTTTACATTCTGCTCGGCATCAATCAGCGCTTCTGCTACCGCCGCACCGAAACCACCTGCTAATACATGATCTTCTACCGTGATAAGCGCTTTGCTCGAGCCAGCCAAGCGCAGCAGCATTTTGCTGTCAAGCGGCTTGACAAAGCGGGCGTTCACCACACCTATATTGGGCAAATCACGCGTTGCCTCTAGAGCATAGCTAACGGTCGGCCCCATAGCCAGCACATAAGCATCCGTGCCCTCTTTAAGAATCTCCCAGCTACCCCAGTTGATATCAGGCCAGGCAGAAACTGCCAACTCCGGGGCAGGTTCTACAGTGCCACGCGGCCAGCGGATAGCCTTAGGCCCACCAATCTTCATGGCGGCTTTGAGCATGGCACGCAATTCCAGGGCGTCTTTAGGCATAGCCACCGACATATTAGGGATGCTGCGCAAATAACTAAGGTCGTAAACACCCTGGTGGGTAGCTCCGTCGCCACCGACTAAACCCGCGCGATCAATCGCAAAGATAACGTCCAGATTTTCCAAACAGACGTCATGAATAACTTGATCAAAACCCCGCTGTAAAAAGGTGCTGTAAATCGCCACTAGGGGCTTTTCACCGCGCAAGGCCAGACCGGCGGCTGTCGTAACCGCTACATCCTCGGCAATGCCCACGTCCAGATAGCGTTCCGGATGCAGTTCACTGTATTCCACCAGACCGCTGCCCACGCGCATCGCAGGCGTAATAACCCAAACCCGGTCATCCTCGCTAGCAAGCTGCACAGCCGCCTTGCCGAAAGCCTGGGACCAACTGTGGCCTTTACCTGCTTTTATGGGTTTATCGGCATTAAATTTTGGCGGGCCGTGCCAATAAATTGGGTCAGCTTCGGCAATGTCATAGCCCTTGCCCTTCGTGGTCACGATATGAAGCATAGTAGGCCCCTCAAGCTTTCTGACCTGCGTGAGGTAGTAAAGCAACTGCTCGATGTCGTGTCCATCAATTGGGCCGACATAGCGCACACCCATGGCGTGAAAAGGATTGGCGCTGGCCGGATCAAAAAAACGTCTGGTTGCTTCCTTGGCTCTCCCGGCAAAATCAGCTAATGGCTTCCACACGTCATTAAGAGCCTTCTTGCCGCTCTTTTCGGCATTTTGAAACCAGGGCTGCACCTGCAGAGTGCGCATATAACGGTTAAGCGCCCCAACGTTTTCGCTGATGGACATTTCGTTGTCGTTAAGGATAATGGTCATCTGAGGCTTGGCATGGCCAATCTGGTTGAGCGCAGCAAGCGCCATGCCACCCGTTAAGGCCCCGTCGCCAATTATCGTCACAACTTCGTAATTATCTTTGCGGGCATCACGTGCCAGCGCCATACCCAAAGCAGCGGCTAAGCTCGTGCTGGCATGACCTACGGTGAGCGCGTCGTGGGGTGACTCACTGCTTGAGGTAAAACCAGCCAGCCCCCCTGGTTTACGGATGGAATCGATCTGATCTTTGCGCCCAGTTAAAATCTTATGCCCGTAGCTCTGATGACCGACATCCCATACCAATCGGTCCTTGGATGAATCATAAAGGCGGTGCAAAGCCACGGTTAGCTCCACCGCACCAAGACTAGAGGCTAGGTGTCCACCACCTAAAGCACAAACTCTGATGATCTCACTGCGCAACTCATCGGCGAGTTCTCGCAGTTCTTCTTGCGCTAAAGCTTTTACATCCTCTGGTGAGTTAACACGCTCTAAAACAGGCATACAGACATTCTCCCAGGTCCCGCAACCACAACATGCTCAAGTTTATCAGAGTGAAAGTAAACATTATTGTATCCGTTACTGCGATTTCAACACATCTACTGGGGCTTATTCACCAGTTGAAGGTAAAAAATTGGTCTCCACCAAAAAATAAGCCAGTTTAGTGCGAATTTCACCGGCAAAGGGTGCAAACCACTGCTCTTGTCTGATCGTCTCGATGATATTGCCCTCGGCATCCATACTGCGGCTCTCAAAGTTGATGACAAAGACCTCAAAATCACCGGCAACCACCGAGACATTGCGCTTATCAACCACGGTATAGCTGTAGCTAAGCTCTAATTCGCTGCGCTGACTTTCTGGGCGTGCTTCGGGGAAAAACAGTTGTGCCGTGGTTTCACCGGCCCAGCTGATCCCTACCCGCAAATCACGTTGTGCCGGCAATTCCTTTAGGGGTGGGTCAAAGGTTATTTCCGTACCGGGGCGTATCTCGCGCAGCAAGTAAACACCGTCATCACGGTACTGCCTAAACGAATAATTGTCCAGACCTCGGCCCACCAAACGCCAGGCAATCCAACGCTCACCGTTTATAACGGTTGGACCCTCGATACGCTGAAACAGCGGCGTGGCGTCAAGGCGCTCGCCATCCGGCAAATAGCGCCACACCGCCCCTGTTTCCTGAGGATAAAAGCTCAGGGCTTCGTTAAGCTGCTCAATCTCTACCCGACCCGGCTCGGTTGCCACGGGGGCACAGGCCGCCAGCAGCAACAAAGCGGCAAAAAGTATAAATCGTCTCATGGCGACAATCTACCTTATTCTCAACAAGTCGCGCATGGAAAAAGATTCACAACTCAGTTTCGGCAAAGGCCTCCTCAAGAGCATTTATCTCAAAAAGCGCATCTTCAAGATCACGCGACAACTGCTGATCGGCGCTTAAGCGCGAGGCATCGGTTAGCACTTGATAAACCTTGCCACGCAATGTTTTGAGGGTATCAACAAATTGCCTTAGTTCCTGCTGGACCTCGTTCGCCGCTGCCTGGGTCTGAACATATTGAGGTTCGGCCTTGTCAAGCTTGAGCAAAAAGGCAGCCAAACTTGTGCCGTGCTGCGCCCGGGGCAAGGCTCGAGCCACCAAACGCTGAACCCGCAAGGACATTTCATGCAATTCACGCTGAAGGGTCTTAGGGGCCTGGGCAGACTGCTTCTCCACGTCACGGTAGATCGCCACGGCCTCACCCATGAGTTCTCGGTAGGGCTGCGCCAGGGCGCTCACGACCTGTGGATTTACCACCGCGCGGCGCTGTCTGCGACTCATACGCACCCCCGAAACCAAACCCCAGACACCAATGCCCAGAACGAGCAACAGGACTAAAACCAGTTCAAAAGTCAGCAGCATGATTCCAAATCGACCACAAGCTCAAAATGCGGCGTTATGCGTCACCTGCTAAACGAGCTTTGAGTGCGGCCAGTTCGTCCTCAACGGCAGTATCGGCGGCAAGCTCGGCAAACTCATCATCTAAGCTCAGGTCTTGGGCCAGTTCTTCTTCGGCGCTGAGCCGGTCTTCCATGGCGTCAATCTTGTCTTCCATGCGATCAAAGGCTTCAAAGGCCTTGCGTGTATCGGTCTTACCCATGGCGGCGCTCAAGGACTGTTGTGCCTCAGCACGCTTTTGTCTGGCAATCAGCAACTGGCGCTTGCGCTCGGCCTCTTCTATCTTGGCGTCTAGCGCGCGCATTTGCGTCTTGAGTTTTTCAATCATCAGCTCGTGGCTATCAAGCTGCTCTTTTAGACCTTCGGCTAAATCATTGGCCGCATTCTTGCGCTTAAGCGCTTCGCGGGCCAAGTCTTCGCGTTCGGCATTAACCGCCTGCTCGGCTTTTTCCAGCCAGTGAGCACCTTCACTCATGCGCTCCTGATAATCGCGCTCGAGCTTTTTGCCCTCGGCAATCGCCTGGGCCACTTCCATGCGCGCTTCATACTGAGCCTGACGCATGTCCATCAAGGTCTGGTTGATGATCTTTTCCGGGTCCTCAGCGCGGGCCAAGAGATCATTTAAGTTAGCGCGGATTATTGTACCAATGCGTTCCAAAATACCCATAAATCACAGCCATCCTTTCCAATATTTTCTAAAGGCGTCCCAAATTGGGTGTTAAGTAAGTAAGGAGCAAGTATAGGATTTTCCCACAAACCACCAACCGCTAACTACTTAACCCTTTGTCTAGTCTAATCCTTTTTAGCGGCGCTTGCAGCAGTTAGTCAAGGCGTCTGTGCCGCCTTGGCCAGTTCTTCATAAATCTTGCTATCCTCGGGGCTAAGTTGATGAAGCAAGGCCAGATAAGCAGCGACCCAGAGTGTGACATACCAGAGCACCAGAGTTTTGGCCCCGGCATCGGTGATATCCTCACCCACGCCGCCAAAGGGCAAATCAAGTCGCTCGACCTGGGCAATACGAGTTGACAACAATTCCTCGGCCAAACGCATTTCCTCATCGGTCTCACCGGCAATAATAGCCACTACATCATCACCCAGTTGGTGCCGCCCCTCAAAAGCCCCGGACAGCACTTCCAGAGGATGGTCTCCGGCAGTTATGGCCAGGGATTTTCCCACCCGGGCAAAAACCCGCTGCAAAATTTCCGGCAAACCGGTGTTGGCCTTAGCAGACAACAATAAGGGAACGCGGTTCCACAAAGCCCAGGCCAATGTCTTGGCCGGATTTTGCGCCGTTTTCACTTCCGGTCCCAAACGCTCACGCAGCAGACCCATGACTCGCTCGGCCTCGGTCAGTTCCTGGGTGTGACCGGTAGCGTGCGCCAAATAACTCACATAATGGTAAAAGCTCAAAGGCCCCGGCGGCACGTGCAAGTTTGGTTGATAAGCGTCATAACCAAGCACGACGACTTCGGCTCCGGCCAGTTCCGCGCTTAGTTTTAGCGGGGAAAGATCACCATAATCAAAACCCGAAGCCAGCAAAAACTGCGTACCGGAAACCACCAGCGGTGCGTCTAGCCAGCCTTGCAGGGCGCGGCTCAAACCCGCCCCTTCGCCAAAACCCATCAGGCCGTAGGGTTCCGCCCGCAGACCCTCAGGGCCGTCATAGGAACCGGGCAGCCGGGCTAGTTTGGCTAAAAACCCGCTCTTATCAGCATCTTTTAGTTTGTTGAAATCGTCTAGCATGGCGTCAGTTTAACGCCCCAACAGCAGCAGCGGGGTTGGCTGGCCGCTACCAGCTCTGCTTTAGCAAGCGCCTGCCAATATCCCGGCGATAATGCGCACGCGGAAAATCAATCCGGCGCACCGCCTCATAACTATCTGTTAAGGCCGTCTCAATATCAGCCGCCAGGGCCGTAACGCCCAAGACGCGCCCACCGCTGGTCTTAAACCGGCCATCCTCCAGAACCGTACCAGCGTGAAAAACCGTGACATTGCTCGCTAGATCATCCGGAATAGCTAGAGGCAGACCCCTGGGATAAGCGCCGGGATAACCCGGTGAGGCCATGACCACACAAGCTGCTTTCTGGGCTGACCACTCAAGCACCAACTCGTTTAAACGGCTGTCGATAATGGCTTCAAACACATCTAAAAGATCAGTCTGTAACAGCGGCAACACTACCTGAGTCTCGGGGTCGCCAAAGCGCACATTGTACTCGAGCACCAGGATGCCCTTTTCAGTCACCATCAGGCCGATGAAAAGCACGCCCTTGTAGCCAATGCCTTCTTTTTTCAGCCCGAGCAGCGTCGGCTCTACAATGGATTTCATTACCTGCTCAACTTGCGTCCCGGTCAAAAGCGCCGCCGGTGCTATTGTCCCCATGCCGCCGGTCATGGGTCCCTGATCCCCGTCAAAGGCTTGTTTGTAATCCTGTGCAAGTGGCATCGGCAACGCCGCCTCGCCATCGGTAAAAATCAAAAAGCTGACTTCCTGACCTGTTAAGAAGTCTTCAATAACCACCTCGCCACCTTCGGGTGCTTCTAGAATATTGCTTGCCGCTTGCATGGCGTCTTCTTTGTCAAGAGATACGGTAACACCCTTGCCTGCTGCTAAGTTGGAGTCTTTAATAACAATGGGCGTGCCCACCTGTTCGAGGTATTCCAAAGCAAGCAAGGTATCGGTAAAACTTTCGTGCGTGGCTGTAGGAATGTTGTGGCGCTTCATAAAGGCTTTGGAAAAGCTTTTTGAACCCTCTAGTTGTGCCGCCGCTGAGTTCGGCCCCACAATGCGCAAACCCGCTGCCTCAAAATGATCCACAATTCCTGCTACCAGCGGTGCTTCCGGACCTACTACAGTCAAATCTACCTGTTCACTCTGCGCCAGCATCAGCAATTCTGCCGGGCTCGAGCCGACCTTGATACAGCGCCCCAACTGCGCCATACCAGCGTTACCCGGAGCCATGATAATTTCATCTACCCGGGACGACTGCGCCAACTTCCAGGCAATCGCATGTTCTCGTCCACCGCCACCAATAAGCAAAACCTTCACTTTGTCACCTCAGCAGCCTGAGCAAAAGAGACCTTTGCCGTCAAAACGTCACGAATCGCCTGGGGATAGGCCACATGCTCCTCCTGTAAAATTCGTGCCGCTAGTAGTTCCGCGTCATCCTCGGGATATACCGGCACAGACCGCTGCAAAATCACCGGGCCGCTGTCAACCCCGGCATCGACAAAATGAACCGTACAGCCCGACTCCGTCACACCGGCGCGGAGCGCCTGCCCTTGGGCGTCCAAGCCGGGAAAAGCCGGTAATAATGACGGGTGGATATTGATAATTCGCCCTGCAAAACGCTTGACGAAACTTGCCGACAACACCCGCATAAACCCCGCCAGACAAATAAGGTCAATACCGGCGGCCTCAATTTCTGTTATTGCTTCACGCTCAAAAGCCTCCCGGTCGCGCCCAAAGGGGATATAGCGTGCCGGAATGTGCCCGGCGGCGGCCTTCTTTAGCGCGCCGGCATTCTCTTTATTGCTGATTACCAGCGCTACAGTTGCTAAGTCATGCCCCACTGGGAAGGCGTCTATTATCGACTGCAAATTCGAACCCCGACCGGAAGCAAAAACAGCTATACGGGCGGGTCGGCTGAGTGGAAAGGCGTTCATCACAAACGATTCTACCTATAAATGCCATGTGCGAGCAGCAGGTAATGCGCAATCTTTATAGTGTGCTGTTTCGTCCCATAGGACATTATTTCTTAAATTGGCCTTCTTACGAAGTCAGGCATCATCACGCGTAAAATTATGCTCTTGCCTGTAAACGTTTGGGCCTGCAAATAGCGAGTGTAGCTGGACATTCCCATCCTTCGATCTTTGTGCTAAAGCCCTAGATGCACCCGCAACTTTTCATCTAGCTCGAGAATCAATTCGGCAGCTACAGAACCCAGGTACTTTTTTAAGCGATTTCGGTTGAGCCCCCGCACATAATTGA
>JASBUK010000113.1 GCA_030147925.1 Trueperaceae bacterium | reverse complement strand
ATCAAAGCTTTCCTCAAACAGCTTAGACCCTCACTTATTCCTGAGCTCATGCTCGCCTTCTCTGACGCTGTCCTTGCTGTTACCCCGCTTGATGTTCAGCAGACCTTTCATCACTGTGGGTATATTTGATGCAAATGCTATGCTAAGTATCCTAGCTGCTTTGCTTGCTGTCTACTTTCTTATTAAAATGAAACTTGGGACTGAGACAGAAACTCAGCCGCTGATATGCCAGAAAAGGACTGGCATTGTAGGCTCTGGCATTGACGATTATCAATCTAGCTGTTAAACTGTTGTCATTACCACCCCACCCGGGGTGGGTATCGAACGAGAACTTCGACGTTTTTCTGGAGGAGGATAATCATGAAGACTTTGCAAGTTGGCGTCCAAGGCATGACCTGTGCCAGCTGCGTTATGCGGGTTGAAAAGGCGCTAAACAAAGTCGAGGGTGTATCGGAAGCGGTAGTTAACTTGGCCACTGAGCGGGCCAGTGTGAGCTTTGATCCGGAACAAACCAATACCGAGGCAATTCTTGGCGCCATTGCAGAAAGTGGTTACAACGCTACCGTTGCCGAAGTCAGCCTTGGCGTAAGCGGTATGACCTGTGCCAGCTGCGTTATGCGGGTTGAAAAGGCGCTAAACAAGGTCGATGGTGTGCTGGAAGCGACGGTTAACTTAGCTACCGAGCGTGCCACCATCAAGTATTTGCCGGACATGGTTAGTGTCGGTCAGTTAAAAGCCGCAGTGCGCGAGACAGGTTATGAAATTTTAGAAAGCTCTGAAGGCAAGGATCAGGTTGATGTTGAGCGTGAAGCACGTGAACGTGAACTAAACGCTTTGCGGCGCAACCTAATTGTTGCTTCGATCTTTGCTGCACCACTGGTCATCTTTGTAATGTTGCCCATGTTCTGGCCGGGTTTGCCCGGGCGCATTGAAGAAGTGGTGCCCAAGCAGATTGAGTTTTATATCAGCTTTATCTTTGGCACTATAGTTCAGTTTGGCCCGGGTCGTCGTTTTTATCGTACCGGTTGGGCCAGTTTGCGCCACGGTTCACCCGATATGAACTCGCTGGTGATGATTGGTACCACTGCTGCTTACGGCTACTCGGTAGTTGCCACCTTCTTACCCTTCTTGCTGCCCAAAGAGAGCGTTATGGTTTACTACGAAGCCTCTGCCGCTATTATCGCGCTGATTTTGCTGGGCAAGTATCTTGAGGCGGTTGCCAAAGGGCGTACCAGTGAGGCAATTAAGAAACTCATGGCCTTACAGGCTAAGACGGCCCGGGTTATTCGTGATGGTCAAGAGCTCGAGCTCCCCATTGACGAAGTCGTACCTAATGATGTGGTCTTAGTGCGCCCTGGCGAAAAGATTCCGGTTGACGGCACAGTCTTAGAGGGCTCTTCTTATGTTGACGAGTCGATGATCACCGGTGAACCCATCCCGGTGCAGAAGTCTGATGGTGCAGAAGTGGTTGGTGGCACCATCAACAAGACGGGTAGCTTCAAGTTTACGGCTACCAAGGTTGGTGCTGACACCGTGCTTGCGCAAATCATCAAGATGGTTGAAGAAGCACAGGGTTCGAAACCCCGCATCCAGGCGCTTGCCGATAAGGTTGTCAGCGTCTTTGTGCCAATCGTGATGGTCATTGCCGCAATCACCTTCGTAGTCTGGTACTTTTTTGGACCTGCTCCTGCGCTTACCTACGCGCTTATCAACACGGTAGCCGTGCTGATTATTGCCTGCCCCTGTGCTATGGGCTTGGCTACGCCAACTTCAATTATGGTTGGTACCGGTAAAGCCGCCGAAATGGGGGTGCTGTTCCGTAAGGGTGACGCCTTGCAAAGCTTGCAAGAAGCCAAAGTCATTGCCCTGGATAAGACCGGTACTCTGACTAAGGGCAAGCCCGAACTAACTGACTTAGTAGTGCAAGCCGGTTTTGAACGTGATGAGACGCTGCGCTTAGTGGCCTCGGTCGAGAAAAACTCGGAGCACCCCATTGCCGAAGCCATCGTAGAAAACGCCAAACAGCAAGGGCTCGAGCTGGCCGAAATTCAGGCCTTTGAAGCCACACCCGGTTTTGGGGTTGAAGCCACTGTCGAAGACAAGCTGGTGCAAATTGGCGCAGACCGTTATATGACCAAACTCGGCCTGGACGTAAATGCCTTTGCTGCTGAAGCCGGTCGCTTAGCTGATGAAGGCAAGAGTCCGCTTTATGCCGCCATTGACGGTAAGCTTGCTGCGATTATCGCCGTGGCCGACCCGATTAAAGATTCGACCCCCGAAGCGATTACGACACTGCACAAGCTGGGTCTGCGAGTAGCCATGATTACCGGTGACAACCGGCGCACTGCTAACGCCATCGCCAAGCAACTTGGCATTGATGAAGTCTTGGCCGAAGTACTGCCAGACGGTAAGGTCGATGCAGTAAAAGGTCTGCAAGGCGAAGGTCGCAAGGTCGCTTTTGTCGGTGACGGCATCAACGACGCCCCGGCCTTGGCTCAGGCGGATATTGGCCTGGCTATCGGTACCGGTACAGATATTGCCATCGAGAGTGCCGACGTAATCCTGATGGCTGGTGACCTGCGCGGTATTCCCAACTCCATCGCGCTATCAAAATCCACCCTAACCAACATCAAGCAAAACCTGTTCTGGGCATTCATCTACAACACCGTCCTGATTCCGGTGGCGGCTGGTGTTCTTTACCCGGCCTTTGGCATCCTGCTCTCGCCCATCTTGGCTGCTGCGGCCATGGGGCTTTCCAGCATTTTTGTGCTGACCAATGCCCTGCGGCTGCGCAGCTTCAAGCCGCCCATGGAAGCCGAAACGGCTGCGCCGGCACGCGCCGAAGCCCAGGCGCTGCCCGCTTAAATCATCAAAGCAAACTTGGCCCGCTTTTGCGGGCCATTTCTCTTGGGAGGACTCATGGAACAAATAATCGTCTATACCACCCCTGGTTGCACAGCCTGCGCGGCTGTAAAGCAGTACTTAGAACAAAAAGGTATTTCTTTTGAAGAGCGTGACGTCAGCAAAAACGAAGCCTGGATTGATGAGATGAAGCGTGTCTCGGGTGTGCGCATTGCTCCGGTTACCGTTATTGGTACTCAGGCATTTTACGGTACTTTTGAGCAGCAACGGCCCAGTATTGATAAGGCACTAAATTTACACTAGTGTACTGTCCAGAATCTATGGAGCTTTTTGCAATTTTGAGCAGATGGCTTTTTTAGCTCGAGCCATTCGTAAGCAGGGTAACCGGGCTATCGGCGTGACCTTTTGTCTCTCGAAAATGACCTTGGCACAAATGGGCGGCCTCGACACTTTTAAAGATCATGTGCTAGAGGATATGGCTATGGGCATGAAAGCTCACGATGGGTCTTAAGGTAGGTCTTGGGCCGGTGGGTAAGATGAGCTTAACCGCCGTGGCCGATAAGTTTGCTCGAGCTGCCCTCTTTGGCGCTATGGTGAAAGGTTGGGCTGACTTGGTAAGCTGAGTCATGCGCATTACCAGGCGGATTCTTTTTCGCCGCTACCGGCAAATTGCCAGTATTCTGGCTCGTCACGGTTTAGGTTATCTGCTGGTTGATATTGGTTTGGGTCGCTATCTGCCGTTTCATCGTGGCTGGCTGGGTCATATGCGGCAAGCGCAACCCTATAGCCGGGCCGATCACTTACGTCTGGCCTTAGAAGAACTGGGGCCAACATTTATCAAGTTAGGCCAAATCCTCTCTACCAGAGCAGATTTGTTGCCGCCGGACTGGGTGGAGGAACTAAGCAAGTTGCAAGACACCGCTCCGCCGGTCCCCTGGCCAAATATCAAGGCCAAGCTCGAGCGTGAACTGGGGCAAAGCCTCAGCACAGCCTTTGTCAGGATAGACCCGCAGCCCTTAGCGGCAGCTTCTATTGGCCAGGTCCACCGTGCCGCCTTGCCGGGCGGTGAAGAAGTAGTCATAAAAATTCAGCGCCCCGGTGTTTACCGGCAGGTGCAACTCGATTTGGCGGTCTTGCGTGCCCTGGCGGTAGCGGCGGCACGTAACCCGGCGTTTACGGGCTATGACCCGCCGGGGCTTATTGAGGAATTTGCTCACACCCTGTTAGCGGAATTGGACTATGGCCGGGAAAAGCGCAATTTAGAACGCTATGCTCGAGATTTGGAGCAAGAAAAGGACGTTCGTGCTCCCCAGGTTTATGCTGCTTTTTCGGGGCGGGAAGTCCTGACGATGGAGTATTTGGATGGCGTGCGCTTAGCCGACTTGCCCGCTCTAAACGGAGCCGACACCAAGAAGGCCGAGCTGGCCAAACGCATGGCCCGCTTGCTCTTTCGCTCGGCGCTCGAGCGAGGATTTTTTCATGCCGATCCGCATCCTGGTAATTTCCGTGTCAGCGAGGATGGCAGTTTAATTATCTTCGATTTCGGCATGATGGGGTATTTGAGTCTTGGCGAACGAGACAGACTCTTAGAGCTTTTGTTAGCGGTGGTAGAAGCCGATGCCGAGCGGTCGCTTGATCGGCTGATGGATCTGGGTCTGCGGATAGAAGACGGGCAAACTATTGCTTTTAAGGCCGAGCTAGGCCGACTTCTCTACGACTATATCGACCTGCCCTTAGGGGAGATGCCCATCGGGGAAATTTTGGCCCGCGTCTTGGAAACTATCCGCAAATACCGTCTGAGTTTGCCGTCGCATCTCTCTATGTTGGCCAAAACAATCTTGATGGCCGAGGGGGTGGGTTCGCAGCTAGACCCGGAGTTTCAATTGGCGGTGCTGGTGCGCCCCATGATCCAGCGAGCTATCTTACATCGCTTTCGCTCCGAGCAGCTAGAAAGACAATGGCGTGACAGCTTAACCGACACTATGTTTTTGCTGGAAAAAGCCCCTCGGGCTTTGCGCCGCTTTGTTACGAGGCTCGAGCAAAGCGAAACTGAGTTGCAAAATTATCGTCAGAACCAGCGTGTCTTAGCGGAACTCAGGCGCCTGGCCAACAGTTTGCGGCTGTCAGTTTTGTCTGCTGCTCTTATTTTGTCGCTGGCTTTGCTGATGCTGATTTATCATCCACCTGCCTGGCAACGCTGGGCGGGCTGGTTGTTTACGGGCGGTTTGTTGTTTACCTTGGCTTTTATAGGCTATCTGCTATGGGACGGCTGGCGCTCCCGGGGGCGCGAATAGCCTGCCCCCAGAAGCTCGGCTTGCTTAGGGCAGGGTAGCGCTGAGGCCCAAACTGCCACCCCAGTTTTCGGTATCGGTAGCTAAATTCGCCTCTATTGTTAGATTGGCTAGTTGTGAGACTTGATCTAGCTCAAGATTGGCACTCAGCTGGGTATAGGGGTGATTAAAAACGTTCCAGGGGTCAATCCAAAAGCCTAATAGCGCGCCACTGACCTCCCAGTTAGTGTCAGCGGCCTCGCCTTGTAATACCAGTTCGATATCTCCACCCACACCAAGACCGTTGCGCCAACCAGCGCGGCCCCTTAGTTCAAGATCGAGCTCATTTAACTGGCTCTCAAAGGCCAGTGTTAGCGCCGCACCCGAGAGGCTTCCCGCTATAGTGCCATAGCCGGCTTCGAGAGCGCCTTCTAAGCTGCCTCTTGCTAAGCCTCGCCAGAGCAGGCCGCCCCGCGCCCAGAGGCTATAGGCACCTTCATAGGCCAAGCCTAAACGGGCATCGAAGCTGTAGCTAAGCTCGCCGCTGCGCTTAGTGTAACCACCGCCGGCCACAAAACCGCTGGCGGCGCTAAACGGTGAGGGCGCAAAGGCTCGAGCATCCTCAAAAGCTATCAGCGGTAAGTTAGTCCCCCGGCTGGACAGCAGCGCCCGATAGGCGATATTGCCCAGGGCGACCTCGGCATTTAGCAGCAGCATGTGCGCCCCCAGACTGTCTACGGTGGCAAAACCATTACCGCGAATGAGCAGGGTGCGCTCGATGAGCTGCTGGTAGCGTGCCTGTACGCCCAGGCCAAAATCCAGGCCGGTGCTGCTAGCTAAAGTAGCGCCGTAGGTTAAGCGTCCTTCGCGCAAATTGTCTATACCCACGGTGAATATAAACTCATTTCCCGGACGGGCATCTGCCGCTAGCTCGAGCGTGGGCGCGGCTAGAGCTGCTCCCAACAGCAAACCTAACCATAGGATGAGAAGACGTGATTTCATAGATTTCTCCTAGGGGAATTCAATTATCTCGGTGCCACGGGGCAAGCGGCGCAGCGTTTCGGCTTCCAGACCTGGGTTTTCCTGCCAATCACTAAAACTGGCTATGGCAATGGTTTCACCTTGCTGGTCGTAGGACTCCAGTCTGACTGGTCTAAGGTTTTCAGAGTCAACGTATTCACGAAAGCCCCAGACGTCATCATCGGCGCTGACGCGGCGGTCACGCAGATCAACGACATAGACTTCCCGGTTGTCCAAAACGGTGTTTTCCAGCAAGCTGACCTCGTAAATCTCGCGGTCAAATACCTGATCACTTTCCTGGCCCATGGAAGCAAATAAACCGCCGATGCCGCCGACTTCCTGGCGTGGTTCTTTGATGATTTGCTCCATGACCGGCAGATAGGTGTAGCTGGTGTCACCATCGGTGAGGATAAACTGCCCGGCTAGCGAAGCTGGAGCGAGAAACTCCAGGCGGCTTAGATTGATGTCACCGGTCATGATTATCTGACCCTTTAGAATCACGACATCACCGCCGTTAACGTCACGCATTTCCATGGTTAGCTCTAAGTCGCTGATGTCACGGAATTGCTCGAGCATGCGCGCTTCTAGTTCCTCTAAACTTGCTGTTTGCGCCCAGGACAGCGTCGCTAGCACTAAGAGGATGACTAAGATCAGGCCGCTTTTAAGATGGTTACTTATCGTCATATGAACTGCTCCTTGGTTACTTCTGCTAAGTTCATGCGGTTTACGCTGAGGATGCCGGGCAGTTCGGAAATCAGTAAGATCAAGACCAAACCTAAACCGGTTAATACAAAGGTGCGAGGATAGATGATGGTGGACATAGTTAAGAGGTCGGAGTTGTAGATGCCGATAAAGAAACCTGCGCCCAGATAGCCTAATCCGAAACCCAGCAAACCGCCAAGCAGTCCGGTGATGATGTTCTCCAGCGTCAGCATCAGCGCCACTTTGCTACGTGGTGTGCCGATGGTGCGCATGGTGGCAATTTCGCGGCGGCGCTCTAAGATATTGGTAGTAACGATGTTAAAGACAATCGCCAGGGCCAGGGCCACGCCAAAAATTACCATCACACCGATAAAACCGTTAAAGAGAGCCATTAAATCATCAATTTCGCTGCGAAAGCGATCCATCACCTGAATGGCTGCTACGCCGTCAAGCTGATAGAGCCTATCTAAAACTGCCGCAGATGCCTCGGGGTTGCTGTTAATCATGATGCTGCTGATGCTGTCTTGTGCCGTGCGACGGCCTAATAGAGCCGAAAGCGCTTTGGGCAAGGCGGAAAGGCGACGTACCTCATCTAAGGGCAAGAAGCCCTGTGTGCCCAGGGGTTGATCGACAAAACCTACTACCCGGTAGCTAGCACTGTTGCTAGGCGCTTGCACACTGACTTCATCACCAACTTTTACGCCTAGCACTTGGCGTAGATTGGAGGTGAGCAGGATACCCTCTTCACTTATCGCAACGCGCTTATTCCCCTGATAAAGACCGTGTAACTCATTATTGGCAGCCAGGCCGCTTACAAGCGTGGTGGTGCTGTTTTGTCCAAATTCAAGGCGCACGGGCAAATCAAGCATTCCCTCGGCGCGATTTATGCCGTCAATTGTCTGAATTTGCTCAAGGATTGATTCAGGACGGGGACTGTTAAAACTAAGACGTAAGTCATAGTTTTGGATGCGCTCGAATTGTTGTTCTATGGCGTAGTCAAAAGCATCAAAAAAGGATACTCCGACAAGAATGAGGGCAATGCCTGCGGCTGTTCCTAGTATGGTGGTTAAGCTGCGCCAGCGACTGCGAAAGAGGCTACGGAAGGGTAAGCGCCAGGTAAAACTGCGTCCTGCTAAGGCAGGGAAGACGCGCTCGAGCCAGGGTCGTCCGCTGCTGACCGGCGCAGCTTCGCGCATGGCCTCGGCCGGGGGGAGTCTAAGCGCTGCTCGAGCCGGAAAGTAACCGGCCAGCAGTGCCACGACCAGACCAGCCAGGAGGCCAAAGAATATGGTTTCCCAGCGCGGGTCGGTGTTCAGATAGGGAAGACCTAAGAGCTTGACGTAAAGCCTGGTAGCTGAAATTGACAGGATGTAGCCCAGGGCGGAACCCAAGAGGCTGGCACTCAAGCCTACCACCAGGGCAAAGCCTAAATAATGATTGCGTATTTGCTGCTGACTGTAGCCAACTGCTTTCATTAAACCTATTTGCGGGCGTTGAGCCATAATGAGGCGCGTGAGCAGACTATAGATGACAAAAGCCGCCACCGCCAAAAAGAGTAGCGGGAAGGCAACGGCTACCTGACTGAAGGCTTTTAGGTCCATGTCCAGCATGCGTGTCGAGGGCCACTTTTCACGCACTGTAATCTCAGGCAATCCATAGGGTGATAAGACTTCAGTGACGCGTTCAATGACCTCGCTGCGGTCTGCATTGGCAGCTATGCGTATGGCGACCTGGTCGTAGCTGCCCCTGGTATCGAAAAGCTCGGCCATTTGTCCCTCAGGCATAAAGAACACGCCAAAATTACGTGCCGAAGGGAAGAATTCTAGGGCACTCTTGGCGACCCACAGGTATTCAGGGCTGGTGGCGATACCCTGCACTCGAAAATTAACCGTTTCTTCGCCGATGGTGAGCGCTAAGATATCGCCGGGCTCGAGCCCGTGGTATTCGGCAAAGTTCTTGAGCACCAAAACTTGTGGCGTACTATCTGCCCGGAAGTAGTCGCCACGCTCAATCTTAACGTCGTTGACGTTGGCGCGGGTTTCCAGGGGTAGGCTGATGACCCGGCCCTCGGCACGTTTGGCGTCCATTTCCGGCATTTCTACACGCAATTCACGTTGCAGTCTGCCTTGCGTTGCCGCTACGCCGGGGAGCGTCTCTAAGGTCTGCACGGCCTCGCCGGGGAGCTGGCGCTGAGTGACCAGAAAGTCCATAAATTTTAGCTGCTCATAAGAGTATTGGTATGAACTGTTGAGATTTTGATAAGCCATATAAGAAGCGCCGAAGAGCGCCACACCCAACAAGACAATGAGGCCGACAGCAGCAAATTGCCAAAGCTGCCTACGCAAATCTCGCCAGAGTTTACGTTGAATCGTCGCCATGCTCACCACTCCAGTTCGTCGGGTGGCAGTGGCACAGGGTTTTGCTTGATTTCCTGCACCTTGCCACTCCTTAGACGCACCACCCGGTCGGCCATCTGGGCAATGGCGGCATTGTGGGTAACCAGCACTACGGTTTTGCCCTCGCCACTAACGATTTTGCGCAGGACTTTTAAGATGAGTTTGCCGGTTTCATAATCCAGACTGCCGGTGGGCTCATCGGCTAAGATGAGCGGCGGGTCAGTAACCAGCGCCCTGGCAATGGCAACACGTTGTTGCTCGCCGCCGGAAAGTTGGCTGGGGAAGTGGTCGGCACGATCTTCTAGCCCCACTCTCCTAAGCACGTCTTGAGTGTCTCTGGGGTTTTTGACTAAGTCGGCAGCAAAAGCTATGTTTTCTTCGGCGGTTAAACTGGGGATTAAGTTAAAAAACTGAAAGATAAAGCCAATGTGCTCACGGCGATGACGGGTGAGTGCGGTGGTATTCAGATGTCCGACGCTGCTGCCGTTTATATAAATTTCGCCCTGGCTGGGGCTGTCCATGCCGCCCAGCAAATTGAGCAAGGTGGTTTTGCCCGAACCACTGGGGCCAAGAATCACTATAAATTCGCCTTTGGGTAGCTCGAGCGAGACATTTTCAAGGGCGTTTACCTTCACCTCGCCCATCTGATAGGTTTTTGAGACCTTGTCAAGAATTACTGCCTCATTTGCCGTTTCGTGCTGGTGAGATTCTACGATGTTTACTTGCGGCATAGTCATAATACATCACCACCTTTTCTTGTTCTTGAAATTTTTGAAACTGTCATGGTTTACTCCTATCCGATATTCTTTGTTATTATACCCATCCCACCAGGGGTGGAATAGAGACATTTGTCAACTTCTAATAATTGGCTAAACTTCCTTATAGTTCAGGTTTAAAAACCTCCCAGGATAAAATCATTTTAGGTTGCCACCGGCTTCAAAAACCAGCGTGGTTTTACCTGCTAAGGTCAGGTAAAATCCCTTTTGGCTAGCGTATGATTTCGGCACCTTCGGGTAAGGCGCGCAGCGCTTCAGCTTTAAGTCCGGTATTGGTTTCCCAGCTTAGGAACTTAGCACTGGCCAGTTCTTTGCCACTGCTGTCAAAACCGGTCAGCCTCAGCGGAGTCCAGCTTGCTTCTAGGTAGACCAGCTCGAGCCTCACGATTTTGCCAGTGGGGTTTTTCAGCGTAGCGTAAAGGCTGCGTGCTGCACCCATGTCACTGTTTTCAACCGGCCCCAGCTCAAAACTGAACTTGTCATCGGGCAGATAATTGGCAAAATCAGTATCTAGTGCCGCAAAGAGTCCCCCACCGACTTCACTCTCGATGCCTTCTTCGACAATTGCCTGGTTGGTTACCGGCAAATAGGTGATGGAGGTTTCACCTTCCTCGATATTGATTTGCCCTACAAGGCTCTGTGGAGCCAAGAACTCATAGCGAGCCAGATCAGGAGCCAAGACAAAGGCTTTAATCACGGTTAGCTCACGCAGGCCCGCCTGTTTGATTTCTACTTCGGTAGTGACATCCTGG
This sequence comes from Trueperaceae bacterium, assembly GCA_030147925.1. GTDB lineage: Bacteria > Deinococcota > Deinococci > Deinococcales > Trueperaceae > JASBUK01. Next base: position 4,399 of record JASBUK010000113.1, on the reverse strand, counting down.
GTTTTAGCGGCTTCGGTTCTGATTTGTTCTAAGATGCTCTGAAGGCTGTCACTACTGGCCAGGGCATAATTAGTTAGTAAGCCGACAAGCAGCAGAAAAGTGCCGATACGTATAAAGCTTTGGTAAATCATATAAAGTCCTTTCTCTTTTAATGCTCGAGCTCAATGCGGGGGTAGTACTCGCTTAAGTGGTGCGGGTAGCCACCAATTCCATTTACCGGCCAACTTCATAAAAGCAGGTACTAGCCCGATACGCACCAAGGTGGCATCCACTATGATGGCCACAGCAAGTGGTAGGCCAGTTTGCTTGATATAGAGCGTTGAAGCTGAGAGGAAGGCAAGGAACACGGTGACCATAAGTAGTGCTGCCCAGGTAATGATGGGGCCAGTACGTTCAATAGCTTCAACGGTGCTTTTTTCGGTGTCGAGGCCTCCCTCATGCAGTTCGCGGATGCGACTGACTAAAAATACTTCGTAGTCCATTGAGAGGCCAAAGACAATGGCGAATAACAACACTGGAATAAGAAAATCAATACGCATAGGGTCAGGTAGTTCAGTCACACCAAATAGTTTTGCACCCCAGCCATACTGAAATACCGCTACCAGCACGCCGAAACTGGCCAATACTGAAAAGGCATTGAGAACAACGGCTTTTAGAGGCATCAACAGTGAGCGAAAAGCAACGGTCAGAACAACAAAGGTAGCCAGTAAGATGAGAACAATCATTTGTGGAAACACATCCCAAGTAGCCGCAAAGGATTCAGCACTTTCCTGCGCCCAGCCTCCAAATGAAATCTTGCTACCATTTAATAGAGGTTCTTGCTCGAGCCTAGTCAAGATTGCAGTTCTTAGCTCCCCGGTAGCTGAACTGGTGATTTGCCCCTCAGGAAAAACAGTTAGCAAAACCTTTTGTCCACCAGTGCTCACAGTACTGTCAGCCAGAGTAGCAATAGGACCGCTTCTGGCAGCCTCCTCAGAGGAGTAGTAGGCACGATAGAGCGTTTTGTTTAAGAGAACTGATCCACTGGTCGGACTGATAATGCTTTCTATACGGGGTATAGTTTCGAGGTCTTTAGTAACGTCGTATAGAGAGCTGATAAAGTCACGATTAAAGACAGTCCCGGGCACACCAGTATCTATTAGCACTTGTAGCGGATTTACAGCACCTAGTTTACCCATTTCCTCTAGTGCTTGGGCTCCTTGCTGGGAATCTACACGGCTGGGCAGAACTTCTACGCCAGGTACATCGGGAATGAGGTCTTTAGCTGGTATGGTAAGAAGAGTTAGGATCAGTAACACGCTGAGGACAGTAATCAGAGGACGACGCAACACCATGCGAGGTAGGCGTTGCCAGATACCTCGAGCCTGCTTAATAGGGCGGGTCAGTAATCTATGAAGTGCACGGGGAGCGTTTACACGTTCGCCCAAAAGCGAGAGTAAGGCTGGTACAGCAGTGAGGGTAGCAGCAATAGCGACCAACACGGTGATAACACCAGCGTAGCCCATAGAGCGCAAGATTAGTGAATCTGGCAGTAGCAGTGCTGCTAAACTAACAGCAACAGTAAAACCGCTGAAAGCAACCGTACGACCTGCTGTAGTAGTGGCTCTGATAGCAGCTTGGTCGGGACTAATATTTTCCTTTAGAGCTTCGCGAAAACGAGCTACCATTAAGAGTGCGTAATCTATCCCCACTGCTAAGCCGACCATAGTAGTAATTGTTTGGGCAAAAGTGTTGAGAAACACGCCTAGATAAGCACCTAATATATAGAGAATGGCTAATGATACCGAGACACTTATAACGCCAATCATTAAAGGGATGGCAGCAGCTACCAGTGCAGCAAAGGCCAGCACAAGGGTAATACCGGTAATTGGCAAGGCGATTAGCTCGGCGCGATTGGTGTCTTCTTTGCCAACTACAACCGCGTCATAGTAGATAGCTGGTGGCCCAGTGACAAAAAATTGCATGCCTTCTGGGCGGGACACTGTTTTTAGCTCGTCACGCAGCAAAGGCACTACTTGCTCTGCTGCATCCAGGTTTTCGGTGTTAAGACCCACTAACACAAGTGCAATACGACCATCAGAACTGACTAGCTGATTCTCGGGAACACCAGAGTCTAGATAGGTTACTATGCGACCTACTTGAGGTACTTTTTCAAAAGATGACACTATACTTTTCATAGTGTCATCAAAAGCCGGGTCTCCAACGCTTAGTTCATTTGCCCCTGCTTTCATGACCAGCACAATACTGTCAGGACTCTGAGCCGGGAATTCACTCATTGCCTCGCGTACGACTTGGGATTCACTATTTTCAACGCTTCCAAATGAACCGGTGAGTACCGATTCTATGCGCACGGCACCAAAGGCTGCGGTAATAACTACTGCTGCCCAGAAAAGCAATACCAGAGCACGGTATTTGACTACAAATTTGGCGATCTTTTCAAACATGTTTCCTCCTCTTAAGTAAGATCATTAGTTATTTCAGGCTACTAAAAAGATTTGACTCATTACCTTATTACCTCCATCCCTCCAGGGGTGGGAACTTGCAGTTCAAAAAAACAACCAGCTGCGCCTTATAGCTCACACTATCCTCCTTTCGCACCATCTGCCATTAGCCCGCGGAGCTCGAGCTCCAAGAGCTGATCTGCCATTAATTCAATGTCATCGCGGCCTTCAAGCACCACTAACTGATAGACCGTGCGCTCAAACATACCGAGAACTGCCCAGGCCGCCAGTTGTGGATCAAGCGGACGTACTAAGCCAAGTTTTGCCCCTTTAGAAGCATAGTCGGCAAGCCAGCCCACCGCCTGCTGATAATAAGCCTGAATCCGCTCTTCAAACTCAGGGCCGATGCAGCGAGCTTCGCGCAAGATCAGATAGGCTAAGCTGCGGTCATCGCGGAAGTGGCGCAGGATGATTCGCCAGACGTTGTGAACCTGCTGAAGCATTTGCTCGGGGCTAGTTACTGCCTCGATGGGCGCGGCGCTAAGAGCCTCTTCTAAAAGCTGGCTGAAAAAGGTATCGACTAAGCTGGTGAAAATAGCTTGCTTGCTTTTGAAGTAAAGATAAAAAGTTCCCTGAGCGACACCTGCTTGCTCGACAATGTCGGAGACGCGAGCCGCGTGGTAGCCCTTTTCAGCAAAGACCAACTTTGCCGCCTCAAGGATGCGTTCTTGCGTATGAGATTCGGTGGTGACTGATGAGTCAGTCATATTAAGTTTATAATAGACCTGTGGCTCGAGCTTGTCAAGATTGTTGTGGTGATGTTGTTGTCGCGCGTCAAATTATTTGTCAAAACTGAGTCAAATTAAATGTCAAAGAAAGAAGCGGGTAGTCGGTAGTTTATGGTAGGTAGGAAAAGCGTTTTTACACCCATTTTGGGAATCTTCAAAATTTGAGAAAACTGTTCACCTGGTAATTTGAAGTCGGCAAAAAACCCCCTTCCAGCTAATTTGGAAGGGGGAATCGCAACAGCTATGCCTTATCTTAGGGATTGTAAGGCATCATATAGTTGGGAATGAATTCGCTGTCAATTCCGGGGGTGACTTCATGACTAAATTCTGGGTGAGGGCCGCCGTCGAGCGTGAAGCTTGTTCTGGCAGTGTGCTTAAACCAGCCAACTTTGCTGGGGTGCAGCGTACCGTCTTCGACACTTAAAAGTTCATGATAGTGAACGTATCCTCTAGCAGCGTAGTTTTGGGCTTTTTCTTCTGACCAGGTGTCGATAATGACGTTGGCAATGTAGAGCAGTTCACCATCTGGCGCGTCAGAGGACCACCACTGTGGGGCGCCAAAAGGACCAGTATTAAAATGTTTGGCGATCATGCGGTTCGGCCCGGCTTGAACCCAGTAGTGACCCGGTACATCTGTTTCACCGTTGGGGCCATCGGGAGCACCTGCCCAGTAATAGTCTTCGCCATCAACTGTAATGGTTGGCCAGCGTGAGAAGCCTTGCTGCTTGGCGAGCTCGAGCTCACTGATACCGACCTCATCAAGCGCCGCTTCGGGCGTGGCGAGGTTAACCAGGATGCTTTCTAAAAACCTGATTTATTATCCAGGCTACTTCAGGATGCCGCTATTGCGCGAATACTGTTTTAGGGCACGAAAAATACATTTTCTTAAGTAGAGTAATTTATGCGCTGCTCTTTGTTATACCAAAGTGACGTTTTAGTGTCACAAGCTGACATTAAAACTACTTGCGAGAGCGTATCCTTAAGATGATTCAAACTACGACACCGTTAAATCGATTTGGTATTAATGGTTTGTAGCACTTGCAAGATTTATAACTACAGACGATACTAGGGAATGAGAGCGTATTCACTAGATTTAAGAGAACGGATTGTAGCAGCAGTCAAGGCAGGGATGTCAAAAGCAGAAGTAGCCCGACAATTTAGCGTTGATAG
>JASBUK010000111.1 GCA_030147925.1 Trueperaceae bacterium | reverse complement strand
CTATCAACGCTAAATTGTCGGGCTACTTCTGCTTTTGACATCCCTGCCTTGACTGCTGCTACAATCCGTTCTCTTAAATCTAGTGAATACGCTCTCATTCCCTAGTATCGTCTGTAGTTATAAATCTTGCAAGTGCTATTAGTAGTCAATAGTTTGTGGGAAAACCCCTACTTTCCTCTTTTTACGTTCCACTTTCCACTTTTTTTATGCCGCATCCCGACGTTGCTCGGCAGTTAGCTCGAGCTCTATAGGCCCATAAGCACTATCTTGCTTAGCGCGAACCTTATTTTCTTTAAACAGCTCTAAAAACCCGGCAAAACTCACCGCTAGCGTAGCCCAGTCGCGGCTGGCAACAAGGTCGGTAAGGACAGCCCGACGCAACAATTTAAGACGTGCCTGCAAGTGTTTAATCGCCGTCGCCATGCTAAGCCGCTCGACGGCGAGTTCAAAATAACTGCTGAGCCGATGACGCGAAGCCAGCTCCGCCAAACGGGAAATACTCACCTTAATGGGCCGCTCGGGGCGCGGATACTGAGGCCGGGGCGCCGCAGCCGCTAAGAGCACACGTCGCTGATTGCGTCGCTGACGCAAAAACTGAATGGCATCTTCAAATTCTTCTAAGAGTGCAACGGCTTCCAGGGTTTCTTCGAGAGGGTCTTCTTCATCTTCACTTTCCTGGGGCGGACGCGGCAGGAGCAAGCGCGTTTTAAGTTCGATGACTCGCGCAAGATAAGGCAATGCTTCGGTGGCCAGATCGAGACTCTCTTGCGCCACTTGCTGGTAATAGTGCAGATAATTGCGTACCAGTTGGTATAAATCTATTTCCTGAGGCGCAAGCTCTAAGCTGCGTAGCGCATGAATCAACTCGCTTAGGCTACCGCTAAATGTCGGCAAATTAACCAAAAAGCCGAGGCGGATACCCTGTGGCGAGGCAGAAACGTCTTTTGGCGTCACCTGTAAAGTTTATCATTTAAATCTGTCTAGCGCTGCGTAAAATTACGCGTGGCCACGCCTGTTATTCATCGAACGGGTCGCCATTTTCTTGGCTTAGGTGCCGCGTGTCGTTCACTCTTTCGATAACCGTTTCGTCACCTTTAAACAGTACCCGGGTAATACCGGTATGGCGCAGATAAATGCGCTTGCGCCAACGTGGCCGCTCGACGCCAATAATATGGCTTATCAGCATTTGAATAGTACCGGAGTGACTAAAGGCCATGATGTGCTCTGCTGCGGGCAAGTTTTGCAACCAGTCAACAGCACGCTGCCGAAGCTGCTCGTATGATTCACCCTGGGGCGTCTGACGCCTAAAGGGGTCACTAAACCACCAGGCCCAGTCTGCATGTTCTTGATTTTCTGCCATGGTGCGACCTTCAAAAACGCCAAAATTAAGCTCCTTGAGGCGTTCATCGCAGTGAATCTGCTGGCCTGGTAGAGCTATTTCGGCAGTTTGCACGGCTCGAGCCAAAGGACTGGCATAAACCAGATCAATGTTCTCAAAACGTGCCAAACGTTTAGCTAGAGCCTTTGCCTGAGCCTGTCCTTTGCTGGAAAGAGGAATATCACTGTGGCCCTGAAACTTCCCGCTGCTGTTCCAGTCCGTTACACCATGACGAATGAGGGTAAGCTGACGCACCCTAAGAGTCTATCAGGTGAGGGGGTTTGTTTTTGTCATGGCGCTCGCAACTTTTTGTTAAGTTCGTGCTAGATTTAACTCATGAATAAAACTGCATTAGTCACCGGCGGCAGTAAAGGCATTGGCTACGCCATTGCCGAAGCGCTCATAAGTGAAGGCTATAACGTCACGATCACAGCCAGGCATACCGGCGAGGTACAAGAGGCTGCGCACACGCTTAACACCATCGGCCCGGGTAAGGCGCTGGGGCTGCGTTGCGATGTTCGTAAGTTTGAAGAACAAGAGGATGTAGTCAAAAAGATCGTCCAGGAGTTTGGTGGCCTAGATGTCCTGATTGCCAACGCCGGGGTAGGCCAATTTGCTACGGTAACCGACATGACGCTTACGCAGTGGCATACGGTGATTGACACCAACCTAACCGGCGTGTTCTACAGCGTCAAGGCTGCCTTAGACGAAATCAGAAAAGCTCAGGGTTATATCATTACCATTTCCAGTTTGGCTGGCAAGAATCCCTTTGTCGGCGGGAGCGCCTACAACGCCAGCAAGTTTGGTCTAAACGGCTTTAGTGAGGCAATCATGCTCGATTTGCGCCACGACGGCGTCAAAGTTTCCACCATCATGCCTGGTTCGGTGGCTAGTTACTTTAACAATCACAACCCCAGCGAGGCCGATGCCTGGAAAATCCAGCCCGAGGACATTGCCAAAATTGTAATGGATTTGCTCACTATGCCGGTACGCACTCTGCCCAGCCGGGTTGAAGTGCGGCCCAGCCAACCACCGAAAAGATAAAAACGGGGTTGTACTGCTGTTAAACTGGCTCCATGTATCAGCTTGTCAAGTCTGTGCTCTTTCGTTACGACCCCGAAGTTATCCATGAAAAGGTGATGTCGAGCTTATCCTGGTGCGGGCGGCACCCTGGAGCGTTACGTCTTATTTCTACGGCTTGTCAATTCAATGATCCTAGACTTACGGTCAAGCGCTTTGGCTTGACTTTTCCTAATCCTGTTGGCTTGGCCGCTGGTTTTGACAAAAACGCCGTGGCTATTCCTAGCTGGGCAGCCCTGGGCTTTGGGGCCGTAGAAATTGGCAGCGTCACCGCCCTAGCGCAGCCAGGTAACCCCAAGCCACGGCTGTTTCGCCTGCCCGCCGATCAGGCCATAATCAACCGCATGGGTTTTAACAATGACGGTGCCGAGGTAATTGCGCGGCGTCTGGCAAAGCTAAATACTGATTACGGCTCCTTAGCGGTTCCACTTGGGGTGAACCTCGGCAAATCCAAAGTCACGCCTCTTGAGCAAGCAGCAGAAGACTATCTGCGTTCAGTCCAAGTCTTGCAGCCTTTTGCAGATTATTTCGTCATAAACATAAGTTCGCCCAACACGCCGGGTTTGCGGAAATTACAGGACAAGGACAAACTGGCAGATTTGCTGGCAGTTATCAGTAGCTATGAGTCTGCTGCATCAGCAAAACCCATCCTGCTGAAAATCGCGCCTGAGCTAAGCTTTGCCCAAATTGATGAAATCCTTGAGCTGGTCTTTAACTACAATTTGGCCGGTATTATTGCTACCAACACCACCACGAGTCGCAATAACTTAAGCTCGAGTCTTGATGAAGCGGGTGGGCTATCAGGAAAACCACTGGCCAGTCGTTCACTGGCTGTGCTTAAGCACCTCCGCGCTCAGCTTCAGGATCGTCTGCCCATTATCTCTGTGGGCGGCATCTTTTCTGCTCAGGATGTCTATGAGCGCCTGGTGGCCGGGGCCAGTTTGGTGCAAGTTTATACCAGCTTTATCTATGAGGGGCCCTTGCTGTTAAGACGTCTCAACCAGGGTTTATTGCAGTTAATAGAGCGCGATGGTTTTAGCAATGTAGAAGCGGCTATCGGCTCGCGTGCCCCAGATTAAGCTTTTTGCGATCACCAAATAAGACAGGGGATTAAACTCGACCCTTTACTTGCCAGTTATCCTCGCTCACACCGGCGCGGGCGTTAACGGCTCGAGCTAGCACAAAGAGCAAGTCCGCAAGCCGGTTTAAGTAAACCATAGTCAGTTCATTAAGGGTTTCTGTGGCCTGCAAGTGAACGACGGCGCGCTCGGCCCGCCTGGCAATAGCTCGAGCCAGGTGCAAAGTCGCCGCCGCCGGATGTCCACCAGGTAAAATAAACGCTTTTAAAGGCTTTAGTTCGATCTCGAATCGATCAATCAGGCCTTCTAAATTTTCAATATCGTCCTCGTTAATAGCGGCAATATTTTTGCGGTAAACCGAATCAAGCGGCGTGGCTAAATCCGCACCTAAATCAAAGAGTACATTTTGTAGCTGAGCCAATACCTGCTCCAGTTCTTCATCGGCAACTTGGGCTCGAGCCAAACCAAGCACCGCATTGGCTTCGTCAACGCTGCCATAGGCGTTTACCCGCAAATCATCCTTGCGCACCCGTTTGCCACCATAAAGACCCGTGCTACCCGCGTCGCCGGTTTTGGTATAAATCTTCATCCACCTCACTCCTCACTCTTTTTTTGATTCACTGCACTTTATTCCGGTAATTCAAGCAAGGTCAAAAATTCCTCAACCAGTTCCGGGTCAAACTGCGCACCTGCCTGCTTGCTTATCTCTGCTACAGCATCCCCATGACTCCAGGCAGCCTTATAGGGCCGAGTGCTGGTAAGGGCGTCATAAACATCCACTAAGCTAAACATCCGGGCCATCAGGGGAATCTCGGTGCCGCTTAGGCCATCAGGATACCCCCGGCCATCCCAGCGCTCGTGGTGAGAGCGCACAATTTTGCGGGTATCTTCGTGCAAGAAAAGAATGTCCTGACACAGCTTAACGCCTATTAAAGTGTGCCTTTTAATCACTTCAAATTCGTAGGGCTCGAGCTTGCCGGGTTTTAGCAAAATAGTGTCGGGGATGGCAATCTTGCCAATATCGTGCAGATAAGCACCGGCTCGCAAAGCGTCAAGTTGTCCATAATCAAAACCAAGGCGTTGGCCCAAGCGTTGTGAAAGCTTAACGACCCGGTCGGTGTGGCCTTTTGTTTCCAAGTCACGGTATTCGAGCACCAAACCCAGCGAACGCATAGTCGATTCGCGGGTGGCCTCGACTTCATGTAGATTATCGGTCCGCTCGAGCGCGTTTTCTAAGCGGCGCACAAAATTACGGGCAATGCTGAAATGCTCTTCACCAAGCGGTACCACGCGCTCAAAACTGCTTATAGAAAGAACCTTGACCACTTTGTTGCGCTGTTTTACCGGTATCACCAGTTGGGTGGCAAGCCCCAGCCGGGCATAATCCGCCAAAGCCTGGGGAAAGACGCGATAGTCCGGCACGTAAACCATTTCTCCCGAGACGGCCACACGGCCAACCAGTCCCTTGCCGACGGTTTTTGGTGCGGCGTTGCGCAGCTCAATAAGCCCCGGCGGATAGCTCCCCCAAATTTGCGCCGGATAGCAATAATCGCCATTAACATCGTGATAAGTCGCCATATCCAGATGAAGTTGTTCCAACAAGCTGTTTAAGCCTATGCTCATGAGCTTTTCAACGTCGTTAACCTCTTCGATGGTGGCACCGAAATTAGCCAGGGCACGGTAGGCCTTGGCCTCCTGCTCGCTTTGCTCGAGCAGCTTTAAACGTGTAATGGCGCCACTGCAAGTTTGCGCCACCGCCTCGATAAAACTCAGATGGCTAGGCTTAAAAACGCTGTCGTTACCCTCAATACTCGCAGCTAATACGCCAACAACCTGTCCCTGATCATCAAAAAGTGGCGTGCCCACATAGTCTGCCACCCAGCGGCTCTTTGTCTCAGGAGGATAATAAGTTTCGGGGTGCTGTTCAACATTGGGCAGATGAAGGGTACGCTTGCTGTCAAAGACTCGCCAACTAATCCCTGTACCCCGAGTCAAAACGGCGTCTTTAAACATTGCCGCCATCTCGCCGGCGCTTGCTGCTACTTTAAGAGTATCGGAGGTGGCATCGTATAGCAAAAAGCTTACTGAACGCGCTACGGTTTGCTCCATCAGCACATTTAATGCCCGCTCGTAAACTTCGCTTAGGCTGCTAGCTTCACGCAAGGCCTCATGCGCTCTTACCACCGACTGCATGCGTTCAAATTCATTCTGTAAGCTTTGCCTGTCGGCCTGTTTGGCAAGGGCCAGTTCAATACTGCTGGCTACCTGAGAAATGAGTTCTTGCACTTCTTTACCAAAGGCATCGGTCTGGTCAGAAACAATATCGAAGATACCCCAAAGTTGACCATTTTGCTTCAAGGGGTGACGCAAGAGCGAGCTGATTTCACTAATACCCAAATCGATCCATTGTGGCAACTGTTTTACGTCGGGATAATAGGCTTTTTTCCTTGCTCTGGCATCTTCTGCCAGCATGCTCTGACTTTGCTCGAGGTCGAGCGCCTGAGCTGCATCCAAAGCGGTACGAATTTCCTCAGTCCGCTCAGCATCGGCACCAAATAATTCGAGGTCAAAAACACCGTTTTGCCGGAGGCGAAAAAAGGCTAGTTGTGTCGCGCCTATCCCGGTTTCATGCAGCAACATCTCGGCCAGGCGGGGGAAAAAGCCCTCCAGGTCATCAAACTCCAAGAGCAACCTTTCTAGACTTGCCAACAAATGCTGAAACTTAGCTCGCTGCTCGGCCTGCGATTGGAGTCTCAGGCGCTGAAGCACCAAGGCAATCTGTGCACCAAAGGCCTCAGCCATCTTACAGGAGTCGTCATCAAAGGCCTCGGCAGAATCCGTGCTGTCGAGCGCCAGAACGGCGACGAGCTCACCCCTAAGCATAATCGGTACTGCCAGTGATACTTTAATTTCAGAAGTGCGACCCGCCTGCGTTAATCGCCGTTGGCTTTCGGAATCAAGATTTTGCTCGTTTATATCACTTAATTTGTACGTCAGATAAGAGGCTCGCCGAATCTCACCAGGACCAAAATGTAATTCATGCCGCGCTAAGCTTATCTTGGCAAGTTCGCTCAAGTCATAATTAACTGCCGCTACGAAGTGATAACGCTTGTCATTTTGTTTAAGCAATATACTGCCCGCATTGGCGCCTGGGATAATCGTCACAGCTCGTCCAACTAGGCGTTGATAAAAGCTGTTATCAACACCTTCGGTCAAGGCGTCATTGAGCATTTCAAGCAGCGTAGCCTGAAAAGAAGCCTGGTGTTCAGCATCATCCTGCAAACGAAGGCGCTGCAAGACCACGCCGATTTGCTTGGCAAAAATCTCGGCGATCTCGACTGATTCTTGATCAAAAGCATCTTGCTTATCAAAGTTATCGAAGAATAAAATTGCCTCAAGCTGACCAGACACCACTACCGGCAACGACATTGCCACCTGAATTGCCTGTGCCCGTCCAAAGGTATCCAGTATCGCAACCGCTTCGTCATGGATTCGTTCTTTATTAGCCTGACCGATTTTCTCGATAATCCGAGGGCAATAATCTTTGGTATCTAAAGACAGTGTCAACTCATCGAGCGTTAGACGCACTTGCGAAAGTGACGCCAGCTCATAGCCCACGGCAGCACAGACAAAATAACGCCCTGACTTGTCACGAATAAAAATGCTACCGGCCTGAGCATTGGGAATAACCGCAACAGCCGTTTCCAGCAATCTTTGGTAGAACTTCTCATCCAGGCCGTGAGTTAAGGCATCACTCACCACCTCGATGAGTGCTTGCCGGAATCGTGCTAAGTGAGCTAAGTGTTGCTCTCCTTGTTTGCGGGCGCTAATATCGCGCATTAAACCCAAATAGTGCGTTATAACCGAGGCGGCAAAAATTGGTTTTACATCAAGTTCCAGCCAGCGTGAATCACTGCCTGCGTCTGGGACTGCGAATTCGGCTCGAGCAGCCTTACCTTGACGCAACGAAGTCACCAGGTTGTCAAGTGCCTGTGGCCAAAGCCCAGCGCTACGCAAAACCTCCCAGCTCCGGCCTAAAATATCTGCGGATTGCAAGCCGATCTTGGCGGAAAAAGCCGGGTTGGCATAGACAATGCGCGGGGCAGTATTTGCCTTTGCCTGTTCCGGGTTTGGGGTCTCAAGAATCATCACGGCATCACTGGTGTGATTGATGGTGTTTTCTAATAACAACAGCCTCTTCTGGGTGTGTTGCCGCTCGAGCCCTGTAGCCAGAGCCTGAGCATACATAGCCAACAACATACCTAGTTCGGCGGGTAATTGCCCTGCTGCTGCAAAACCAATAACGAGAGTCCCCAACAGACCACTGGGGCCATTAAGCCCCATTATGGTTACAGCATTAAAAGGACTGTCATTAAAACCAGGTTCAGGAAATTTTTGACTATCCGGCTCGCGCAAATACGTGAGAATCTCCGTTCGTTTTAGCCGCCGGTTCTCGTCCGATTTCAAGTTTATTTTTGACTTGATAGTCTGCTTGAGCTCTTCGGGGAAAATGCCCGCCAACACAAACGAATTCTTATCCAGACCGCCGTTGCGCACATAGGCTCCTGCCGCGCCCAGGGTCTTGACCAGGCGGGGCAAACTCTGGTTGAGCACTTCTTCCAGCGGCCTGCTCAAAGCCATCATGCTAGTGGCAAGCGTAACCGTCGTAACAGCGTCTTTTAGGTTATGACTGGAATTATCCGGCATCACTTGGCCTGACTCGGGCATAAGCTGCTACAACGAAGTAAAAATCGAGACCTGTGCGGCCCAACTGGTAACTTCAGATTTCTAAACACGAGGACTGTCACCACCATGCAAAGTATAGCAACGTCTCAAAAAGGTGACTGTGAAACTGCCTGCACAAAACTATTGCACGTCCCCATGCCCGGCCTGAGCATTTTCTTGCTGCAACAGCAAAGTCTGGGTGGGAAAGGCAAATTCTATACCTTGCTCGGCAAAAGCCTTAAAAAGCGCCAGATTGATTTCCTGCTGCGTATCCATGTAAACAGCGTAATCAGAAATCAGCATGTAATAAACAACTTCAAAATCAAGCGAGTAGGCGCCATAGGCCTTAAAGTGTGCCCGGTCAAATCGAGCGTTTTCCTGGGCGCTGATGATGTTCTCGACGATTTCGGGGATCAGCTTGAGCTTTTCATACGGAGTGTCATAGGTAACACCGAGGGTAAAAAGCACCCGACGCTCTTGCATGCGCTTGTAGTTGCGAATACGGCTTGAGAGCAAGTCGGCATTGGACAAGACCAACTGTTCACCGGATAAGCTGCGCATGCGTGTGCTGCGCAGGCCAATGTTTTCTACCGTACCCAGATAGTTGTCAACGATAATAAAATCTCCAATTTCAAAGGGTTTATCAAAGACAATAGAAAGCGAGGCAAACAGATCTCCGAGAATGTTCTGTACAGCCAAGGCGACAGCAATACTTGAAACTCCCAAACCAGCAATCAGGGCTGTTACCTCTATGTTCATATTATCGAGCGCCAGCAACACCACTATCGACCACAGCACCAAACGCCCAATGTAATTAAGCGTCGCTAGCATAGTCACACTACCAGCACTTAATTCTTCGCGCTTGCGGTAGTTATCAATCCAGTAGTCAATCAGCGCATTGCCCCAAATTGCTGCCTGGAACAACAGGGCAATAAAAATTACGCTGGATATAACTGAGCGTACTGCTGTGCTCATCGTTAAGACCAATGAGCCTATATAAACAGCGAGAGCCAGTAAAAACACCGTCCGGGTTTTACCCAGAAGTTTGGCGATAAAGTTATCGATATCATTTTTTGTGAGCTTCGCCAACCGATTTAGCTGCCTTACAACAAAACCCTTAAGATAGCGCAGCAGCACTAGTGCAAAAATGGTAATGATCACGGCAAGCAGCCAGTTGAGCAGGCTGTTATCTAAAAATTCGTAGACTAAGAACGTCCCTTCAATCAAGGTCTGTATCGCGGCAATGTTCATCGTCAACCTCCGTCGGGATCAGCACAGGGTGCCTGGTTATCTGGCAAAGCATATCAGGTCGAAAGATTGACAGTAAAAGTTAGTAGTCGGTAGTTTGTGGTTAGTGGTGGGTAGTGAGTGGTCAACAGTAGGTAGGAAAGGCATTTCTAGAAAGTTCCCTACAAGGTGAGGAGTAAGGTGTGAGGTGTAAGGGGTTATGCCAATGCTGCAACAAGGGGTTGCAACCCCCTGTTTGTTGGCCCCCGGCTCTTAGCTTAAAGGCTCTGAATATCACTGAGAATATGACAAATCCCAATTGCCTGATTCTTATCACTGGAAAATCCCACTTTCCCCTTTTTACTTTCCACTTTTTACTGTTTCTTTACTTTCCGCTTTTCACTGAATTAGAGAGCTTTTCGATGGTATTGACAGTTGTCAATACCATCCGAGCGGCGCGAGTAGAAATAAAGGCGGTCAGTCTACTGTCAATAAGAATGAAACGAACTATAACTCTATTATAGCACTTGCAAGATTTATAACTACAGACGATACTAGGGAATGAGAGCGTATTCACTAGATTTAAGAGAACGGATTGTAGCAGCAGTCAAGGCAGGGATGTCAAAAGCAGAAGTAGCCCGACAATTTAGCGTTGATAG
>JASBUK010000085.1 GCA_030147925.1 Trueperaceae bacterium | reverse complement strand
ATGCGTCGCAGTGGTATGCGTTGGTCACATTCAGGCATCAACCGTATGGCAACTCTGAGAGCTGAGTTCGCCTCCGCTAAGCCCATGCTCGACTTTCACGATGTTCGACTTGCTGCCTTCCCCTAAATCTTGGACGCACCCGACTAAATTAAGACAAATCAGCGCCGCTCTCTAACTAATGTTAAACTCAACAAACTCTAGGAGAGGCCGTGCCGAGTAACAGCAAAAAAGATAAATCGATTGGCTCGAGCTTTCAGGCGCAAACGAAATACCGCCGGGGCAGTCTACCCAGCAAGACCGGGAAACCGGTCGCTTCATATAAGGTCTATGCTAATCCGCTTGAGGTCGATGCCCTGCCCGTTCCAGCCTTAAAGGGCGGCAAGGGTTTGTGGAAGACGCTGGCCAGCGGTCGAGCGAGCATTCCGGAAGGGGGGCGGCTTAAACAGCGTGATATTTCCCAGATTCTCTGGGCTACCGCCGGTTTTACCTATGGGGGTCAACGCACCCATGCCAGTGCGATACCCTTAGCCGGGGTGGAAACATATTTAGTAGTCCAACAAGTCGAGGGAATTTTTGCGGGTGTTTATCACTACAATCCACGTGAACACTGTTTGGAGTACATTTCACGTGATGATCCCCACAAAGCCCTGCAGGCCGCCCTGTTAGATAATGCTGATATTGACGCCTGTGCCGCCGTTATCGCCTACACTGGTTTACCATCACGCATCGATGACGGTATAAAAAGCCGTGCTTATCGCTATCTTTACTTAGAAGCCGGGGCCGCAGCCCAGTGTGCGATGATGGCAACTATCGATCTGGATTTATCAGCCAGCGTACGCGCCGAGTTTTATGACGATGAATTCTCGCGCTTGTTGCAAATTGACGGCGTGAGCGAATTTCCGCTTTGTGTAGTGACGTTGGGGACATAGTGTTTTGAAAGTAAGTCCACTTTCGATTCAACGACCAAATTAGCCGTCATCCTTTCGATTCGAAAGCTTTCTTTGTGACCGGCTAAGACTCTTTGCATAACTGGCAAAAGCACTTACGAAAATTAAAGAAAACACTGTCTAGGACGGCAATAAAGCACTTGACAAGCCCCAGGCTATTAGCTAAGATGGCACTCGTGAATTTAGCGCGGTGCCGAAAATCCAGCAAATTTTGACCGGCGACCTGTTTTTAATTTATTTGTATTTAATCCCGACCAGCCCGAAGACGACCTAGGAGATATGCGTGCGACAACGCGACTGGCACATTATTGATTCAACCTTGCGTGAAGGCGAACAGTTTGCTTTAGCTAACTTTAGCTTAGCCGACAAAATTGAAATCGCCAAAGCTCTCGATGCCTTTGGCGTGGAGTTTATTGAACTGACCACACCGGTTGCCTCACCCGAGTCTCGCAAGACCTGTGAGACCATCGCCGGACTTGGCCTTAAAGCCAAAATTTTGACCCACACCCGAGCGAACTTAGCAGATGCTCGTCTGGCCATCGAATGTGGTGTTTATGGCGTCGATATTCTCTTTGGCACCTCCAGTGAGTTGCGCCGTTTTAGCCACGGCCGCAGCGTTGAAGAAGTGATTGAGCAAAGCGTAGCAGTTATCGAGTATATAAAGTCTCAAGGACGGAATGTGCGCTTCTCTTCAGAAGACAGCTTTCGGAGTGATCGACAGGATTTGCTGGCTGTTTATGCGGCGGCCGACAGCGTAGGCGTCAATCGCGTGGGTTTAGCAGATACCGTGGGCGTGGCCAGCCCTAGCCAGGTGCGCGAACTGGTCGCCGACGTTCGCGCCGTTGTGCATTGTGATATCGAGTTCCACGGTCACAACGATACCGGCTGCGCTATCGCCAATGCCTTTGAAGCAGTAAGGGCCGGTGCCACTCATATTGACAGTTCGATTCTGGGCATTGGCGAACGCAATGGCATTGCGCCGCTGGGTGGTTTGCTGGCGCGTATGTACACGCAAAACCCGCTGCGGTTGCAAAATAAATACCAACTAGACATGCTGCCGGAACTTGACCGCATGATTGCCCGCATGACCGGGCTCGAGATTCCCTTTAACAATTATCTTACCGGGGCGTTTGCTTATAATCACAAGGCGGGCATGCACTTAAAGGCCATTTATCTCAACCCTGGCTCTTACGAGATCATTCCACCTGAAGTCTTTGGGGTGTCCCGGCGAATGCAGATTGGCAGTCGCCTAACCGGGCGCAATGCTATCGCCCAGCGAGCGCGAGAGCTTGATTTGAGCCTAAGTGACGATGCTGTGCGTGAAGTGACCTTGCTGATCAAAGAATTGGCAGATGAGCAAGACTTGGAGCTTGACGAGCTTGATGAATTGTTGTTGCGATTTGCCGCCGAGGTAGCGGCGTGAGCTCCAAACTTGACTTAGCCGGATTGACGCTGGCCGAGCGCATTCTTTCGGTGCGGGCTGCTAAGCGCGTTACTAAAGGTGAGCTGGTCGTGCTGGATATAGATCAGGTGATGGTGGTTGATTCAATTGCTGCCGATGTCATCCGCATCATCGAGGAGGATTTGGACGGAGTGATTCGCCACCCCGAACGAGTAGCGGTGGTGGTCGATCATGTGGCTCCAGCTGCAAATGTTGAGGTTGCCACCACCCAAAAACAATTGCGGGATTATGCCCGGGCTCGAGCCCTCAAACTTTTCGATGTGGGCCGGGGCATCTGCCATCAGGTTTTAATAGAAGAAGGCTTGGCCCGCCCGGGTTGGATTGTGCTCGGCTCGGATTCACACTCGACCACCTACGGGGCGGTTTGCGCCTTTGGCACAGGGATGGGCGCAACCGATATCGCCCTGGCAGTTGCTTCTGGTCGCACCTGGCTAAAGGTGCCTGAGACCGTGCGGGTGAATCTGCGGGGTGAAAGACCTATAGGGGTAGCAGCTAAAGATATTGCACTGGAGGTCGTGCGCAGACTCACCGCTGAAGGGGCTAGCTATGCCAGCATCGAATATCACGGCACGGAAGCTTTCTCTAGGTCCGAACGTATGACGCTGGCTAATCTGGCGGTGGAAGCAGGCGCCAAGGTGGGTTTGGTGCCGCCAAGCGGCGGGGTCTTAGAAGAATATGATGTTCCTGACTGGCTCACCGTTGACCCCGAAGCTGATTACAGCAAGGTCTTAGACATTGACCTTGCCGGTTTGCAACCGGTGGTGTCTGTGCCCTTTTTTGTTGATAATGTGCAGCCTGTTAAGGAGCATTTGGGCACGCCGGTTGATCAGGTCTTTATAGGCACTTGTACCAATGGCCGCCTGGACGATCTGCATATTGCCGCCGATATTCTGCGTGGCAAGCGAGTTGCCGACCATACCCGCCTGCTGATTATTCCAGCCAGTTCACAAGTTTTAGAAGATGCCGTATCCGACGGCACTTTTGCCAGTTTGCTGGCGGCGGGAGCCACCTTTGGTACGCCGGGTTGTGGCCCTTGTATGGGACGTCACTTAGGTGTGCTGGCCCCGGGTGAGGTCTGTGTGTCAACCAGTAACCGCAATTTTATGGGTCGTATGGGTAGCCCGGAAGCCAGGGTTTTTTTAGCCAGTCCGGCGGTGGCAGCCGCGACGGCTTTAAGCGGTGTGCTTAGTCTGCCGGAGGTAGTAAAAAATGCTTGATTTGATTAGGGGCAATTATGGCTAGGGTCTGGAAGTTTGGCGATGCCGTCAACACCGACGACATCTTGCCCGGCAAGTACGCCCCTTTTATGGTCGGTGAAGACAAATTTCAGCGTTACGCTTTTGCACATTTGCAGCCCGAATTTGCCGCTAATGTTCAGCCGGGGGATATCTTAATTGGCGGGCGTAACTGGGGTCTGGGCAGCAGCCGTGAGTATGCGCCGCGAGCGCTGAAAAAACTCGGTGTTGCTGCGATTGTGGCTAAGTCCTTTGCCCGCATTCACTACCGAAACTTAGTTAACTTGGGTATTCCGGCATTTTTGTCCGATACCGTCCCTGAGCTGTTAACAGACGGTGACAAAGTGACTTATGACTTTATCAGCGGCAGGATTTGGCGCGGTGACGAGGAGTATAAACTACCGCCACCGCCTGAGTTTTTGCAAGCAGCCTTAGCAGAGGGTTCTATACTTGATTATTATCGTAAACACGGACGTTTTCCGGGGGAATCATGATTAAATAAAAGTTGACGGAAAACAAAAAATCGGCTTTTAAGCAAAAATTCAAAGGAGAAGATTATGTGCCCGGAATGCGGAGCGGAAATAATAGAAAACAATTTGGAACTTGGTGAGCTTATCGTTTGTGAGGAATGCGGTAGTGAACTGGAAGTGGTGGGTTTGAGCCCGCTGAAGCTCGAGCTTGCTCCCGAGGAAGACGAAGACTGGGGCGAGTAACTAAAGCTTTAACTTAGTTGGGAGAATTTGTGCCACAGGTTTTAGAAACCACCACCACACCCCGCATTGCCGTCGTTTATGACCGCTTGCGCCCAGAAGAGCGCATGCTCTTTGAGGCCTTTGAGCGTCAGGGCGTTACCTTTGACCAGCTCTATGCGCCGCATTTGAGCGCCGACTTTAGCCAGCCGGAGTTTTTTACCCGCTATGACGTGATGATTGAGCGTTGTTTGTCACAAACGCGTGGTCTGGCGCTGAGCCGGATTTTTGATGGCTTTGGCGTGAGCGTGATTAACCGCCCTTCAGTCATTGAGATATGTGGAGATAAACTGGCAACCAATGCCGCTTTGGCTCGAGCCGCTGTGCCTACGCCAAGAACCGGCGTAGCCTTTGACACCGAAGCCGTGCTAAAGCTCTGCGAGGACTTTGGCTATCCGGTGGTTTTTAAGCCGGTGGTAGGTTCCTGGGGCAGGATGGTTTCCAAGGTCAACGACCGTGACGCCGTCGAGGCGATCTTAGAACACAAAGAAGTCTTAGGCGGCCCCCAGCACAAAGTTTTTTATGTGCAGCAGTACGTCAAAAAACCTGGTCGGGACATTCGGGTTTTTGTAATAGGAGATGAGGTAATCGGGGCGATATTTCGCAGCTCGGAACACTGGATTACCAATACCGCTCGGGGCGCCGTGGCCAGCAATTGCCCACTTTATGATGAGCTGGTCGATATTTCGCTGCGGGCTGCTAAAGCCGTTGGTGGTGGGGTACTGGCGGTGGATTTGCTCGAGTCCGAGCAGGGCTTGCTGGTAAACGAAATCAACCACACCATGGAGTTTCGCAATTCGGTGGCGACCACCGGGGTGGATATCCCGGCGAGGGTGGTGCGCTACGCTGCGGCGCAACTGGTGCTGACTGATCGATAGTAATTTACGAGAAGTATTAGATATATTCATACGCTGAGCTCGAGCTATATATAACTTGCTCCACCCGGATAAGTTTGCCAAAATCTAAACTTCAGGAAGATGCTTAGAATATAATCATGTCAGAGAAACTAAAAGTAGCTATTGTCGGCGCCTCCGGTTATGCAGGGGGCGAATTTCTTCGTCTGGCTTTGGGCCATCCTCGCCTAGAAGTGATCCAGGTCAGTTCCGAGCGTTATGCCAAACAGCCGGTTCACTTAGTTCACCCCAATTTACGCGGGGCGACAAAACTGCGTTTTTCTTCCATCAACGAACTCTCTGAGGCTGATTTGCTGGTTCTGGGTCTGCCACACAAAGAGTCGGCTAAACGCTTTGACGACTTGTCAAAATTAGCGCCCCGCATGATTGATTTGGCGGCTGATTTTCGCTTGCAAGACGAAGAACTTTATGAGAGATACTACGGCGAAGCGCACCCACGTCCGGACTTGCTGGGCAAGTTTGTCTATGGCAATCCAGAGTTGCGCCGTAATGAATTACAGGATGCTAAGTATATTTCCGGAGCGGGTTGCATTGCTACCGCCACGATTTTGGGGCTTTATCCGCTCTTAAGACACGCGGTTCTTGCCAAGGGTGACATTATCGTCGAGGCCAAGATAGGCTCGAGCGCAGCTGGCAACAGCCCGTCATCTGCCGGACATCACCCAGAACGTATGGGTGTGATTCGCACCTATGCCCCAACCGGGCACCGCCATACGGCGGAGATTAACCAGGAATTACCCGGTAACTTTCCTATCCACCTTACGGCCACAGCCGTCGAGCGCGTGCGGGGTATTTTGGTCACGGCACATGCTTTTTTACCCGATGGTTACAGCGACCGCGACGTCATGGGAGCCTATCGCGACATTTATGAAAACGAGCCCTTTATTCGCCTGGTAACGGCCAGACGGGGCATACACCGCGTCCCCGACCCCAAGATTCTTGATGGCACGAATTTTTGTGATATTGGTTTTGCCGTCGATAACGACACTGGTCGGGTGGTGGTGATGAGCGCTATCGATAACCTGGTAAAAGGCACCGCCGGTCATGCTTTGCAGGCGCTTAATATCAGCATGGGCTGGGACGAGACGTTGGGTTTGGATTTTCTTGGCCTGCACCCCTAAGGAGGGCGGTGTACCACAAATTGGGACACCTTTTAAGGAGACGACCATGTCTTGGCTCAAATATTATTTTGACGGCAAGGGCGCTTTTGCCGCACCACAGAATATTTTCGAAGCGCTCACATTCGAGCAGGTAACCCAGCGCCCGAGCAATGCGCCACACAGCATTTATGAACTGCTGTGGCATCTGGTGTTTTGGCAGGAATTTTTGTTGTTGACCGCGCAGGATAGACCGCGTACCTGGCCCAAACACGCCGCTGAAGGCTGGCCTACAGACAACGATGATTGCAACAAAGGAGACTGGCAACGTCTGTTGGAAAAGTTTTTTTAGGTTATGAACAAATAAAAGAAATGGCCAATCAACCGGAATTATTAAAGCAGCCGCTTAAGCGCATGGGCACAGTAGAGAACGTATTAGCGAGCATTGCCAACCACAACGCCTATCACTTAGGTCAAGTGGTGCTGTTGCGCCAGCTCTTGGATAGCTGGCCGCCGCCCTCGGGTGGAGATAGCTGGTAAGGCGATGACAATCCGCTGGTCAAAATCAGAGGCAAGGCGTTTTTTGCCGCATTATCATTTGCGTCCCGCAGATACTAGCGGGGTGTTTGAGCGTTTGGGCAGCGTTCAGTACGACCCATTAAACCCGGTAGGACGCAATCACGATTTGGTTTTGCAGGCGCGAGTGCTTGACTATCAACTAGATGACTGGCAGCTAACAGCCTATAAAGAAAGGCTGGTTTATGACGCCTGGGACAAACAGGCCTGCTTGGTACCGGTCAGCGATTGGCCTTACCGCAAGCTTTACCATCAGTCGGTTAAGGAGTACTGGGAAAAACGCATTTTTGCAGCCCACCCCAAAGCTGTTAAAGGTGCTTTGCAGGAGCTTGAAAAACGTGGCCCTTTGTCCTCGCTGGATTTTGCCGAACAGAGCAAAGTTGATAGTTGGCAGGGTTCCTGGTATGGCACCAAGCTCATAAAGCATGTGCTCAGAGCACTGTGGGACAGCGGTCAAATCGTAACGCATCATCGTGAGAAGGGCCGCCACGTCTATGATTTACCCCAGCGCGTTATTCCCGCGCAATACTTAAACGGTGCGCCGGTGAGCCGCGAAGAAAGTTTGCGCTTTTTGATTCTTCGCCGCCATCAATCGGCGGGTTTATTAAGATCTAATGCCGAGGCGGCGTTGTGGAGCTTGCCGGCCAGCCGCCAGGAACGCACGGCTATCATCGCGGACTTAGTGGCGGAGGGTAGCCTGACAAAACTTGAGATTGCCGGGCAGACTTTTCATGCTTTGAGCGACAAGCTTAAGCAAACTGACAATGACGGCGAAGTTCGTATGGCGTTTATTGCACCTTTAGACAGCCTGATTTGGGATCGCAAGGCCGTTAAACAGCTTTTTGATTTTGATTACGCTTGGGAAGTTTATAAACCCGTGACACAGCGTAGCTGGGGTTATTACGTTTTGCCTGTTTTCTATAAGGACCGTTTCGTGGCCCGTTTTGATTCCCGTTTACAAGACGGCTGCTGGTCCGTATTCAACTGGTGGTGGGAAGACGGCACTGAGCGTAACGCTGAAATCTTCGTGGCCTTGGAGCTTGCCGTTAAGAGTTTTCGCTATTACTTAAACGCAGAGCAAATCAAGCTAGCTAAGGGTTTGAGCGCGGAAGTTAAAACTGCTTTTAAGAAAGGGTTTGCCCTATGACGGCAACGCAGTGGCGTCACGGTGATTACACGATCAGTACGGATAAGACCAAGTTGGACTTAAGAGTTATCCATGGCTTTTTAACAAAATCTTATTGGGCTAAAGGTATTCCTTATGAAGTGGTGGCAAAAGCCATAGAGCATTCGCTTAACTTTGGGCTTTTTAAGGCTAAGGAGCAAATTGGTTTGGCTCGAGCAATAACTGACTACGCCACCTTTATGTATCTAGCCGATGTCTTTGTGCTCGAGCCCCATCGTGGGCAGGGACTGGGCGTTTGGCTTGTTGACACGACCCTTAAACATCCGGATTTGCAGGGCATTCGAACCTGGATGCTGTTAACCTCAGACGCACACGAACTCTACCGCAAGTTTGATTTTGAAGTTCCGGATAATCCCAAGAAGATTATGCAGCGCAAAGTTACTTATCCCTATGCTGAACATTAAACCCACCGAGCTTGATTATAGGAGTTTATAACATGATTGTTGTCAAAGTAGGTGGTTCTTTAGGCATTGACTACGACGCACTTTGCGCCGATATAGCGGAGTTGTGGCAGCAGGGTCGGCGCGTGATTTTAGTGCATGGCGGTAGCGCTGAGACCAACCGCATTGCCACAGCACTGGGTCATCCGCCCAAGTTTGTAACCAGCCCCAGCGGTTATAGCAGCCGCTTTACCAACCGCGAGACGCTGGAAATTTTTGAGATGGTTTATTGCGGCAAGATAAATAAGGGTATTGTCGAACGCTTGCAGAAACTCGGTGTAAATGCCGTTGGTTTATCAGGTGTGGATGGCCGTATCTTTGAAGGCAAACATAAAGATAAGGTGCGAAGCGTTGAAAACGGCAAGGTCAAGATTTTGCGGGGTGACCACACTGGCACCGTCGAAAAAGTTAATACCGAACTGCTTAAGCTGCTCCTGGACAATGGCTATCTGCCCGTGCTGACCCCACCGGGCTCGAGCTATGAGGGAGTAGCGGTAAACGTCGATGGTGATAGGGCCGCTGCTGCTCTGGCCGCCAGCCTAAAGGCCGAAGCCTTGCTACTTTTATCCAATGTGCCGGGATTGCTGCGTAACTTTCCCGATGAAGATTCGCTGATCGGGCAGATTCCGGCAGATAATGTCGAGGCCTATCTAGAATTTGCCCAGGATCGTATGAAGAAAAAAGTTCTTGGCGCCGCCGAGGCGGTGCAAGGTGGGGTAGGCAAGGTTATTTTTGGAGACGCCCGAGGAGCTAAGCCTGTACAAAATGCGCTGGCAGGACACGGTACTGTCGTTTCCTGAACTTTCGTATAAAATAAACAGGTGCATAAATTGGCTCTTAAAGAAGCTGAACTTAAGCTGGCTGACCTGATAAACGAAGTCGCTAATGGCGAGGAGGTTATTATCATCCGGGAGGATGGCAAGGCCTTCGAGATCATTCCCGCCACTGCTCTTACTCATAAGCGGCGCCTTATTGGTGTAGCTAAGGGTCAAATTTGGATGTCGGATGACTTTGATGAGCCACTTGAAGATTTTGAGGCCTACAGCTGTTGAGATGCCTACTCGATACGCACACCTTTCTATGGGCGATTGCTGATAGCCCTTTGTTGCCAAAAGTAGTCGCTGAACTGCTTGAAGACGAGTCCAATGAGCTTTTCTTTAGTGTTGCCAGTCTTTGGGAAATTGCCATAAAACTTAGTCTTGACAAATTGCGCTTGGATTTCCCGTTTTCAGATTTGGTGACTCGTCACATACTAAAAAGTGATGTGAAGTTACTTGGGATTGAGGCTCAGCATCTTGATGCGTTAATTGAACTTCCCTTCCATCACCGTGATCCTTTCGATAGATTGCTGATTGCTCAGAGCATGTCGGAACAATTGATTTTGCTAACGCGCGATAAAGAGTTATCTGCTTACCCAATTCAAACCATCTGGGACATGTAGATCATTCCGTGCGAGTTGGAGTTGCTGAAATTCGTGCTGGTGGCGTAAATCCTGAGGAGGAGCCAATAATGATCAAGACAAAAACCAGAACCGAAGCTATCCTAGAGCGTGATGCCCTTCATAACTCGGGTTTGTGGCAGCCCGATATTGTTCTGACCCACGGTAAGGGCGTAAAGCTTTATGACGCAGAGGGCAGGGAATACCTCGATTGTATGGCCGGAATTGCCGTTGCCAGCGTGGGGCATGCCAACGAACGCCT
>JASBUK010000083.1 GCA_030147925.1 Trueperaceae bacterium | reverse complement strand
CTGCTATGTATCCATCTCGTAATCTGGTTAGTGCGGTACTGGACATACCGCAGATGTACCTTACTGACCGGGCTCTTTCAAGGTCCGGTCAGTAAGGCATCGTCATGGACGGCGTTCTTGGACTAGGGAACATTCCTGATTTACTGTCAATCAGAATGAAACGGACTATAAGATTACTCCTGACTGTGTTAGCTTGAAGTTAAGAATATGCTGCCCAATAAACCAACTTTACAAGGCAAAACCATTATCTTGCGGCCCACAAGGACTGAAGACGCTGAGACTTTCTTTAACTCTTTAGCCGATAAAGAAATTATGCGCTTAACCGGGACTTATCAGACTTTTACCCTGGCACAAGTTAAGGCTCATTACGCGCGGATTATAGATGCTACAGACCGCGCTGACTATACGATTGTTGCCAAAGAAAACCCAGACATTGTCTTAGGTGAAGTCGTCTTAAATGACATCAATTGGCACAATCACGCGGCTAACTTTCGCATTGCACTCCTTAAAGAATTATTGTTTGGTAAAGGCTATGGTACGCAAGCCACGGTACTCATGCTTAAGTATGGCTTTGAGAGCTTGGGTTTGCACCGTATTGAGCTGGAGGTATATGACTTTAACCCACGCGCCGTACATGTTTACGAGAAAGTGGGCTTTAGGCGTGAGGGTGTGAAGCGTGACGCATTATTTTGGCAGGGAAAGTATCATGACGCCATCGTTATGAGCATATTGAAACCTGATTAAGAAAAGATAGTGAAGCTTAACGTGAGGGACAATCCTTTGCCTTAAGCCAAAATACCGTAATAATAAATGGATGAACAAAAACCTATACTTGCTTGAGGATTATCAGGAGATTTTGCGTCGGATTGAAAAATTAGGTTCTGAGTCACAACCTGAGTGGGGAAGTATGAGCGCCGCACAAATGTTGGCGCATTGTGCTGAAATACAAGAAGTCTTTAACGGCAAAGAGCTAAAAAATACTCCCTTGCTGGCCAAGGTCTTTAAGGGTGTGATTCGCAATATGGTTGTAAATGAAAAACCTTATCCAAAAAATACCCGCACACATCCTCAATACAAACAAACTACAGAACGTGACTTTGCCAGCGAGAAAAAACGCCTGCTTGAAGCTTTGGATAGGTTCGTAAGTATGACTGAGGAAGAAGTCGGGCAAATAAGACACCCGCTTTTTGGGACAATGAGTACCAGAGAAAAAGGTTGGAGTACGTATAAACATCTGGATCATCATCTGAATCAATTCGGGGTTTAGCAAGCCTGTGAGCTACTTTGATAACAAGAAAAATGTGCACGATTACATCAAAATGTCAAAGGGTTATGACGGCGCTGAGTTGATAAATATCCTTGGCAAGTACTTGGTTAAAGGTTCTATGGTTTTAGAGCTGGGCATGGGGCCAGGTAAAGACCTCGATATTTTGGCGCGTTTGTTCAAAGCAACTGGGTCCGATAGCTCGAGCATTTTTTTAGAACTTTACCGTGATAATCACCCGGCTGCCGATTTGCTCCTATTAGATGCCAGAACTATAGAAACCGAGCGCAAATTTGACTGCATCTACTCAAATAAAGTGCTACATCATTTGGCCAAAGACGAGCTAAGGGAATCTTTTGCACGGCAAAAACGCACTCTCACCCAAAGGGGGCTATTGCTGCATTCATTTTGGTATGGCAGTAAAACAGAAGAGCACCATGGTCTAAAATTCGTTTTTTACACCGAGCAGGAGCCTAAAGACTTGGTCAAGAATGATTTTGAAATACTGGAACTACAACGTTATACAGAAATTGAAGAGTCTGATTCTATTTGTTTGCTATTGCGAAAGCCCGCTTGAGTGATATCCGCCCTATTTGATTAGGCTCGAGCCCGGTCAACTGCGGCGTAAAATAGCCTGTGTTAAATCCTGTAGAACTTCTTAAAGATGTCGTGAGCATAGCGAGCGTTTCCGGGCAGGAAGACGAGGTTGCCAAATATCTGGTAACGCAAATGCAGAGCTTTGCCGCCGAGAGCTTTGTTGACGAAGCGGGCAACGCCGTGGCGCGTCTGGGCAGGGGAGAGCGCCGGGTCGTTTTCTTGGGCCATATTGACACGGTGCCGGGGGATATTCCGGTTCGTATTGAAAATGGCAAGCTCTATGGTCGCGGCTCGGTTGATGCCAAGGGTTCTTTTTGTACCGCAGTGGCAGCCGCTGATAGGTTGCCGCCCGAGGTTTTAGAAAAATTGTCTATCACCCTTATTGGCGCAGTCGAAGAAGAGGCGCCAAGCAGTAAAGGGGCGCGCTACGCTCTAAAGGCCTATCCCAAGCCTGAGTTGGTGATTATTGGTGAGCCAAGCGGTTGGAGCGCCATGACCCTGGGTTATAAGGGACGTTTGGTATTAAAGCTCGAGCTAGCCAAAGACAACTTTCATAGCGCCGGAGATGACAGCACCGCCGCCGAGGATATGCTGGCGCTCTGGCAAGCACTCCGCGAATGGGTAAACACTCATAATTATGATGTCACAGGCATTTTTGACGCCTTACAGATGAGCTTGCAGGGAATACAAAGCTACAATGACGGTTTAACGCAGCGAGCCGAGGCGGTGATAGGTTTTCGCTTGCCGCCGCGTTTGCCCCCGGCTGTGGTCGAGGTCAGTATTCGCAAGTTGCTAAAAGACCAGGCACATATGAGCTTTGTTGGTCATGAACAGCCCTATCGCAGCCCTAAAGACACGGCACTGACCCGTGCTTTTCGTTCGGCCATTCGACAACACGGTGGTCAGCCACGACCTAAATTAAAAACCGGAACCTCGGATATGAACGTGGTAGCCCCACACTGGGACGTGCCCATGCTGGCCTATGGCCCGGGTGATTCTGCGCTTGATCACCGCCCGGATGAGCACTTGGAGCTTGCCGAATACGAGCTAGCCATCGACGTTTTGGTGGCGGCGTTGACGCGGCTAGCCTAGCAAAAAATGCCCGAACCGCTTGCAGTACGGCTCGAGCGGATTGTGCTCGCAGATTACAGACCGGAAAGGTCGTAGTTTTTCTGAATAAAGGATTCCCACTCGCTGGGTACGTCTTCTTCGGGGAAGATAGCGCTGACGGGGCAAGCTGGCACACAGGCGCCGCAGTCTATGCACTCTTCGGGATGAATATAAAACTGATCATCCGTTTCGTAAATGCACTCTACCGGGCATACATCGATGCAGGCCTGATCTTTGGTGCCGATACAGGGTTCGCAAATAATATGGGGCATTAAGTTCACCTCCTCTACAGTGTGGTCGGGAAAACCCGTTATTGTCATTTTTAACTAAAAAAAGTCCTTGCGTCAAGGGGTGGGATAAAACATTTTGTCGTCCAGGACTGAATTACCGAGTTTGGTACTCGGGATTAACAGCCGTGCTTATTTTTGCGTGTCGGCAAAATGCCTGGGGCAGTCAGTAAGAATAGTAACTGAATACTCAGTTTTGGTATTAGCGTATACTAACAAGCATGATCAAAGTGGAGGGCATGGCACTAGAGCTTTTTGAATACAAGGTTAAAGACCTTGTAGCCAAGCGTGATCCTGTGGGGGGTATCGCTAGCTTGTGGTTATTGTATGAATATTTAATGGGTCGCCGTACCAAGCTGAATAAAGACGAACAGCGCCGTTTTGAAGAGGCGACTAAGACTTTAAAGAAAATTAGCGAACAGCCACTAAAAACCGAGGTGAAAGTTGCCAGCTTAGATGAGCTCGAGCTTTCCGGCAATGCGACTGTGATGGTGGCTAGTGCAGGTATTAAGCCCTTGGCGGCGCGGCCACAGCTGTCACCGGCTGAGAAGAAGGAGCAACAGGCCCTAAAGCATTTGGCTCAGGCGGTGTGGTGGCACGAAATAGAGCGGGTAGTGCAGCGCTTGGCCGCTAGTTGCCGCGCCGAACGCGAACGCATGACCTCGCGTCTTTTGTATGCGCTTTTGCGCAATTTCACGCTCTATGCCAAGGAGCCCACTTTTAGCTCTGACAGCAATCTGGCGGCATTCAAGGTCAAGGTGGCCATCCCGGAATTTTCTGATCCACTGGTGTCGCTAACCGATCTGGATAATATCGCGGCGTTGATTCACGAAATTATCGATATCATTTTGCAGTTAAAAGAGGAGGGAAGTCCCTATAGTAGCTTAAAGATTGCGCAGAATCAGTCGCTTGACTATGTGCGACGTTTTGGTCTGGCCGTTGCACAAGATCCCTATGCCGGTAAATTTAGTTCGCTGCCAAGCAAGAGCGCCCAAAGCCAGCAGCTGCGCTTGGCACTGCAAGCTCTTAACAACGAACCTATGCGCGATGAAGAGCGGCGTTTGCGGCGCAGTGAGTTAGAAGCGCGTATAGCGCAAGCACTAGCTTTTGAAAAAAGCCAGAAGAGCCTTTTTGATAAAGATGTAAAGAGCTTTTCTCAGGCAGTCAAGAGATTTTTTGACCAACTTACTTCCTATCTGCCTGAACATGTGGGTGGTCACGCCAGTGAGCCACAACTCCCTGGCGGGGTCTTGTTTGCTGAAAATCCTGCGCTCAGGCTCGAGACCGTTCCGTCAAATAGCAGCTCGCTGACTTTGCACTTAAAGGGGCCTATGCGTTTTGACTTTGCCGGTGCAAAAATGGGCATTATGGGTTCGGCGGGGGCCTGGAGTTTGCATGCGGGCTCAGAAGGTATTCCGCTGGAATCGAAGCTTAGTCTAAATTTAGGTCAAAAGCGGATTCTGGCTTTTAGTGAAGGCAACTATGTCCATCTCCGCTTACAAGACGAGCAACGTTCTTTGGCTGGGCTTGTGGCCGAGGCTTTGGCGGTGCAAGTCATTTTGAGCTCGAGCTATCAAAGACAGCTATTAGACGTCCTGAAAACGGCAACCGGTATCTCGGTCGGCGAACCCCAGGAAATGGCGCGACAGGCCATTCATCGTTTGCAACACATGTCCGATAAAGCCCCTGATCGTAGCAAGGCGTTGGAGGGTTTTTTGCGCGGTTCGGCTCGAGCCCTGCAAGTATCTTTGCCCGATGAATTGCTGGCTACATTGGTTAAGCGCCTAAATGTCGCTATGAATGCGGACCCTGCGGAACTAGCCGGCATTCTTGACCAGCCCCAGGCTTCCATGACGGTGATGTACCAGCTTTCCGATGAGCCTTTGAGCCTCAATATCGAGGGAAACCCGCTGACCATTCGCTACTATCGCCGACGCGGCCATGACGTGCCGGATAATGTCGTGGTGATGTTGCCGGGCCGACCACTAGGTTCTTTTATTGAATATCTGGTGCAACCGCTGGGTAACGGTAGTCTGGTTTGTGTCCGGGCTAAAAGCGACTTGGCAGTGTTGTTTTTTCCTTATCCAGCCGAAGAATAAAGGCGCCCAGAAATGCACGCGTACAAACCAGCAACTAATTCTGATTCCCCATGGGTATCCTGCACCCCCCCTGCCACAAAAAAGTAGACAAGAGGAGGTCACAAAGGGGTTGCAAACTTGTTTATTGCCAGGGTTGGCATAATGTTATCTTGTTAGTCTGTCGGAGTTAATGAGGATAAGATGTCAGAAAACGATATTCATAAGGCTTTAGATAGTGTTGGCGAAGAGTTTAAGCTCAGCGGTGAGCAATTTGAGTTGCTGGCTTCGCAATTGTTGTGGCGAATTGGTCGCAGCGGTGAAGAGGGGCCGGTGACGGTGCGCCTGGGCTTGGCGGCTAGCGTTTCGCTCTTCGCCGACTTACCGCGTTTGCGCAGCGTTAGCGATACAGAGTTAGAAGCTGCTATAAAGGATGGTGAACTTCGCGTAGAATGGGTGGGGAGCTTGCCCGGTTAGCCCTGGGTAAATGAGACTAGCGAGGTATTTGTGAATATTTGTCATGCTGTCAATTTTGATTTTGATTTGGCTCTAGCTCAAGCTGAAGCGGTCATGTTTGTGCAGGACGTAAAAACCAGTTTGAGCAAAGCCGACTTTATCCGCGATATTGACTTAGTTCAAGTTGACAGCAGACAGCATGTCAGGGCAGCTATCCCGGTAAATGCCGCGCTATTTGGCCAGGGCGATCTACGTTTTGAGAGCCTGCTTATGCCCACTTCGCGTGGGGCCAAACTTTTAGGTCTGCCGCTAAATGATAAGAAACCGGGTTGGGCCGAGGTTTCCGGTGAAGCTTTGGTGCGCCCTTTACCTAGCAGTAGTCAGGTTAGTTACCGTTTTGATGTTGCTATTGAACTGGCCTTGCCTGAGCCGGAAAAATGGGGTGGCCAGGCACTGCTCAAGATGGTTGAATTTACTGCCCAGCGGGTGGTGGAAGCCATCACTGCCGATTTCCCGGCGGCGGTACAAACAGCAGCGCGAGAATTTGAGGCGGCCTGCAGTAAGGTGTAGGCAGTAAGTGGAAAGTAGAAAGTAAGTGGAAAGTAGTTGGTAGGAGGTAGAAGCTAGGGGTTTTCCAGTGCTGGCAAAGTCAGGCAACGGGAATTTGTCAGTTAAGCGCTGACGCCCAAAAAGAACTCCGTTGGCAAGACCTTCTAAAAACGCTTTTCCCACCTACTACAAACTACCAACCTCACTTACCGACACAAAAATTACTAAAGATGTGCTCGAGCGTTTCCTCGGCAATCTCACCTCGTCCGGTTATTTCCGCTAAGGTGCGCAAAGCTTCTTCTAAATCCAGAGCGGCTAAGTCATCCGGGGCAGTTAGGGCGCGTTCTAAATGTTCCTTGCTTAGGCTTAGGGCCTGAATGTGGCGCTCGTTAGAAATCCACAGCTCACTTTGGCTCACGTCGCCAATCAAGCGCTCACGAATTTTTTCCTTAAGCAGGGTCAGACCAGCACCGGTTTTAGCCGAGACGTGGATAAGCTCTACCGGGACATCGTCTTTAGTCCAAACAGGAGCCAGGTCGGATTTGCTGGCGATAAACAGCGTGCGCCCTAACTCAAGCGTGCTGATCAACTCCTGGTCTTCGCGCTTAAGAGCTAAGCTTTTGTCTAAAAGCAACAGGCTCAAGTCGGCGTTTTCAGCAATATCCTTAGCGGCTGTGACGCCGGAGGCTTCGATAAGGTCATCAGTGTCTCTGATACCGGCAGTGTCAATAGCAGTGACCGGCACACCCTCTATGCTTAAGGGCGCTTCCAAATAATCGCGAGTAGTGCCGGGGATATCGCTAACGATGGAGCGCCTGTAGCCCAAAAGAGCGTTGAGCAGGCTTGACTTACCGGCATTGGGGCGGCCAATCAAGGCTAGGCGTGCGCCGCGTTTAGCAATAGTTCCGGCTTTGGTCGTATGTAAGAGACCATCGATACGTTTAAGGACGCGATTAAGCGGCTCTGAAAATTGCGCTGCAGGCACGCCCTCATCCGGATAATCTAAGGCGGCCTGGATGTTGCCGTAGACAGCCGTGATATCGCTTTGAATGAGGTCGAGTTCTTTGCTCAAGGCCTTGCTAAGACCTAGCGCGGCGCTGCGGCGGGCACTATCTGACTGGGCGTTGACCAGCTCGAGCACGCTTTCGGCCTGTACTAGATCGAGTCGACCCGACAGATAAGCCCGCAAGGTAAACTCACCGGGTTTGGCCAGACGCGCTCCTTTGTTAATGCAAAGCTCTAAGACCGTGCGCAAGACGGCTGGGCCGCCGTGGGTTTGCAGTTCGATTACATCCTGAGCTGTATATGAATGAGGCGCTCTAAAGGTGAGCAGCAAGGCTTCGTCAATAATCGCATTCTCTTTCTGGATACTGCCATAAACGACGCGCCCTGCCGGTAACTGATTGATGTGCTGCCGACGTTTTGGCAAAAAGATGCGCCCGGCAACGTCATAGCTATCCGGCCCGGATAAGCGTACGATGCCAACCGCACCCACACCCGGCGCGGTGGCGATGGCGGCAATGGTGTCGTTTAGGGGGGGTAAGGCCATGATTCAATAATTGCAGTTTGCGAGCCAGTAGCTATATCTTGACAAAGGCGGCTTTAGCGGCGTCGATGACGGTTTCAATATCCGCTTCGCTGTGGGCATAAGAAACAAAGACTGCTTCAAAGGCGCTGGCTGGCCAGTAGACGCCACGTTTCAACAGACCGTGGAACCAGCGCCCAAATTGCTCGACATTGGTCTTAGCTGCGCTGTCAAAATCCTGCACTTCCTGATCGGTAAAAAAGACTGTCAGCATGGAGCCGACCCGGTTGATTTTCACTGGGACAGCAGCTTTGTCAGCGGCTTGCTTAAGCCCGTGCTCGAGCATCTGGCCGCGAGCTTCTAAGACATCATATAAATCGGAGGTGTTTTTTATGGCATCTAGCGTGGCTATGCCAGCGGCCATGGCCAGCGGATTGCCTGAGAGCGTTCCAGCCTGATAAACCTTGCCTAGCGGAGAAATGTGATCCATGATTTCGGCCTTGCCCCCATAGGCGCCCACCGGCAGGCCGCCACCGATAATCTTGCCCCAACAGACCAGATCGGCGTCAATGTTAAAGCGTTCGATAGCGCCACCAGGAGCCAATCTAAAGCCGGTCATTACCTCGTCAATGATTAACAGCGCGCCATAATCATGGGTGAGTTGCCTTAGGCCCGCCAAGAAGTCTTTGTTGGGCAAAACCACACCCATGTTGCCCACTACGGGCTCTAAGATAACGGCGGCAATTTTGTATGGGCGTGCTTCAAATAGCCTGCGCACCGAATCTAAGTCGTTGTAGCGGGCTACTAGCGTAGTTTTGGCGGTATCTGCGGGAACTCCGGCACTGGAGGGGACGCCCGTAGTCATAGCTCCGGAACCGGCGGCCACTAAGAGGCTGTCGGCATGACCGTGATAGTTGCCGGCGAATTTAATCAAAAAATCACGCCCGGTTGCCCCACGTGCCAAGCGCAGTGCGCTCATGGTGGCTTCGGTGCCTGAGTTTACAAAACGGATGCGTTGACAAGCCGGATAGCGTTGCAAAACGCGCTCGGCCAGCATCAGTTCGCGCTCGGTGGGGGCGCCAAAGCTGGTGCCGCTCACAGAAGCTTCGTGGATGGCGGCTATAACATCCGGATGGCTGTGCCCTAAAATCATCGGTCCCCAGGAGCCAACCAGATCGATATAGTGGTTGCCATCGACATCCCAGAGGCTCGAGCCCAGGGCTCGCTGAATGAACCTCGGCGTGCCGCCCACGCTGCCAAAGGCTCGTACCGGCGAGTTTACGCCGCCGGGGATAAGCTTTCTGGATTTAGCAAATAAAGTTTCCGAAAGATTGCTGTTCACATTATGTATGCTGGCATGCGCTTTGCTCAGGGTCAATACCCCAGCTTACCAGTCCTTGTTATAGCAAAGTGCTCGTGTGAGTGTCCCCTTAGACGATTCCATTACTGATACGAAAAAGGCAATTTCGTATTAGAATGCACAGAGATTTATGGAGACGATTGCTTTTTTGCAACAGTTTGCTTTACCCTCGCTTGACGCTGTCGCTTTGGCTATCACCAATACTGGCTCGGCTCAGGCTTATATTGCTCTTTTGCTTATTACCTATTTAGCAATTGACGCCAAATTGGGACAGCGTTTGGGTATTTATTTCCTGATTGGCTATTACCTTAACTTCTGGCTAAAGGGTCGCTTTGACACACCTCGGCCTTATACTCTTGATCCCAGCGTGGCACGAAGTGAGGAGGCAATTGCCACTGGTACCGGCCCGGGTTTTCCCAGTGGCCATGCCCAGGCCAGCGTGATGTTTTGGGCTTATTTAGCATTTTATGCGCGGCGGGTTTGGGTCTGGCTCGGAGCCGTTTTGATAATCACGCTGATTTCGCTTAGCCGTATTTATTTGGGTGTGCATATTCCTTTAGATATTCTGGGCGGTTTGGCTATAGGAGCACTGTTTGTGCTGCTGGTGCTCATTTTTGACCGCCTTGTTGAGAATGTACAGATTCCTGCTAAGGCGCTGGTGGTGAGCTTGGGGTTGCTTGGCCCGCTTTTGGTACAGCTCTTTTTTGCTACGCTCAGCTCCGAGCTTCTAACCGGAGGATTGGCGGCTTTTATCACCGGCCCGGCGCTGCTGCCCCACCGCACCGATGTCGGCATTGTCAACCGCATTGCTACAGCACTGCTTGGTTTAACCCTGGTTTTTGCTGTCTTAATTGCCAGCAGCCTTCTCCTGCCCGAAGAGATCAAACGGAATGCTCTGGCGGGGTTTTTACGCTATCTATTGATTGGTTATACCGGGGTGCTTTTTACACCCTGGCTGGCTAAGCGTTTTGGCTTGATTCCTAAAAAACGGATTTTTTAATTGCGGCGCATAAAGCTTAGTCTGGAATATGACGGCAGCGATTTTTTTGGTTGGCAGATACAGGCGGCCACCGGCGAACGCACCGTGCAGGGCGTTATGGAGGCGGCTCTGTCCGATATACCGGGAGCGCGTCCACGCTTAATGGCCGCCGGGCGTACCGATGCCGGGGTGCATGCCTTGGCCATGGTGGCGCACTACGATACTGAAGATAAGATTCCGCTTGACAAGGTGGCTCGAGCCCTAAACGCCCGCTTGCCCCAGGACGTGCGCGTGCTCAAAGCCGAGGAGGTGGCCAATACCTTCGAGTCGCAGTTTGACTGTCTTTACCGGCGCTATGTTTATCGCATGCGTCTATCTCGCGGGGACTTTAGCGGCATGGCCCTAGACCGTCGGCGGGTGCTTTTTTTGCCACAAATCCTTGATATTGCAGCGATGCAGCGGGCTGCTAGCTATTTTGAAGGAGAGCAGGATTTCGCCGCTTTGGCTACCCAGGAAACCCGCAGCACCCGGCGTCGTGTTTTGCTCTGCCAGCTTAAGCAAGACGGACGTGACCTGAGCTTAGACGTGGTTGCCGAAGGCTTTTTGCGCAATATGGTCAGGGCCATTGTCGGCACGCTGCTTTATGTGGGCGAGGGTAAGTTGTGCCCCAAAGACATTCCCGACATTCTTGCCTCACGCGACCGCAAACGTGCCGGGCCCAATGTGCCCCCGCACGGCTTGTATTTTGCCGAGGCGGGTTATACGCCTTGGCAAGAAGAATAGTGGCTAAGCAACTAAGGGTTTTTGACAGCCATAAACGCTATACTGTCAGCCATGCAAGGTCATTTCGAAGACGGCAAGGCCGTC
Source organism: Trueperaceae bacterium (assembly GCA_030147925.1). Classification (GTDB taxonomy): domain Bacteria; phylum Deinococcota; class Deinococci; order Deinococcales; family Trueperaceae; genus JASBUK01. The sequence continues at coordinate 10,870 of JASBUK010000083.1, read as the reverse complement.
ATGATGGATGTTTCTGAGAAACAAGTCACTGCCCGTAGGGCGGTAGCCCAAGCGCAGCTAAGTCTACCTGCCGAAGCGCTGGCAGCGTTACTCGCCGGGGGTGTAGGCAAGGGTGACGCAGTGGCGGTAGCCGAACTTGCCGGCATTATGGCGGCAAAAAAAACCAGCGAGCTCATCCCGCTTTGTCATCCGCTGCCCTTGACCAAGGTTGCTGTTAAAGGCCAAGTGGACGGTGAGCAGAAACGGGTTCGTTTTGTGGCCAGTTGTAAGACTACCGCTCAAACCGGTGTGGAAATGGAAGCTCTGACTGCGGTAAGTGTAGCCGCGCTCACCCTCTACGACATGCTCAAAGCAGCTAGCAAGGGCATCGTTATTGAAGAAATCAAACTGCTTGAAAAAGATGGAGGAAAATCCGGCCCATGGCAAGCTGTTTCGCAAGACCACTAACTACCGATGACTTAGAGCTAGTTAAGCCTATTGACCAGGCTTATGCTTTGCGCTTTGAGCTCGAGCCAGCTATTACAAAAGCCAGCTTAAACTTTTACTCGCGCAGCGGCCATTCTTTTGCCTCAGTTAAAGCTGAGGGGATAAGCGGTTTCGTTTTGGCGCAAGCGGTCTGGAACGGTAGCCGTGCCGTGGTGCAGATCAGCCGCCTGGCCGTTAAGGATTTAAGCGATCAGGAGTCGCGCTTGGCGCTAATTGAGGCCGTGACCAAAAGCGCTTACGATTCTGCCGTATATGAAATCCAGACACAGCTTGTCAAAACTGATGAACTTGGCTGCCGCGCCTTTGACAACAAACAATACAGTCCTAAAGACTTAGTGGTCTTACGGCGTATTTTAGGCTCAAGAGGGCAGGTGCATGATGGCTGAGATGACCAGGGTACTCTTGGGAGTGCGAGGCATGAATACGCCAGAGGCAGCAGCAAAAGTGCAGGCAACTCTGCTTGAGCTAGCGGGTGTAGAAAGGGCATCAGCCTCAGCTGATGGGCAGGCAACAGTCGAATATGATGCTAGTGAACTAACCGTGATGGATATCATTCGCGCCTTGCGGGGTATTGGCTTTTTGGCGGGGATGGAGTGATGGCGAGGGCTTAATCTAGTTATGGAATCCTCGGCAAAAGTTTATATAGGGGTTTACCTAGCCCGGCTGGAAATGCCCTGGGCTAAGAGCCTCAAGGAAAAGCGCTCGCTTGTTTTGCCGCTTACCGAAAAATTAAAAGTGCGCTTTCCGGTGTCGGTAGCAAGATTGGCGGGATTAAATCGCCACGACTGGGAGCTTATCGGCGTTAGCGCCATCAGCAGCGATGCCGTTTGGTTAGAAGGTCTGCTGAACCGTGTGGGCGAGTTCATGGCCAGCCAGGGGACGTTTCGTGTCGCCGAAAATTCGCTCGAGCTGGAACTTTGGGACAGCCTAGAAGAACGCTATTTATTGGGAGAACCCAAAAGCTGACTTATCTTTTCACCTGATAACCAAGAACGTACCCATAATGCTGTTAGGGCAGAGAAAATTGCGGCCAATGCAAAAGGAGAGACAAGCCCAAACTCCTGTGCAATCAAGCCACCAGCAGCGGTTCCAATAGGGGATATACCGGCTGCAAGAAACTGCTGTGCTCCACCTACACGGCCAAGAAGCTCATTAGGTACAACAGTTTGACGAAGTGCTGTGCTTACGACTCCCCAGGTGATAGTAGCCAACCCCAAAGTGAAAAGAAATAGCCAAGCAAAAAAAGGCGGAGGTGCGAATGCCAAACCACCAAAAGACACAGCTATTGTTAGCAGTGCTAGTTGCAAAGTTACACCTCTACCTAGGCGCGGTGACACATAGCTGGTCAACAAACTCCCAGCCACTCCCCCCACCCCAAAGGCCGCACTGAGAAAGCCATACCCCACCTCAGATACGGCCAGAACCTCTAAAGCATAAAGAACGAAAATTGCGAAGACAATTCGGTTGACAAAATTTATAGAACCAGAAGCTAAGGCAAGTGCCCTAAGAGGGCCAGAGTTCCAAAGATAACGAAGACCTGCTGTGGTTTCCTGCCACACACCCTGGGTCGTTTGACTGGTTTTGCTCTTAAACTCCCCACTAAGATTAATCAATAGTAAAGCAGAAGCTAACAAGAAAAAGCCCTGAGAAATAAAGGGGACTATGTTAATTAGAGAAAAGAGCCAACTACCTAAGGGGGGTCCTATGAAACTGTCACTGACTAACATACCGGTGTAAACGCGACTATACGCACGCTCCAAATTTTCCTTATTGACAACGGAACGAATGAGGATAGAGGAAGCGCTATCAGCCACAAGCTCGGCTATGCCGAGGACTAAAGATAATAGATAAAGAGTGAATAAACTTACCCACCCCTGAACCATTGAAATTACAAAGAAACCCAGTGCAATTACACGCACAAAATCGGCTGCTACCTTTGCCCATTTACGATTAGTACGATCTAGCCAGGTACCTGTAAATAGTGATAGAAAGGGAATAGGTAGAAAGCGTATCAAGCCCACACCGGCAACTAAGATGGGATCACGAGTCAATGAAACTGCCATTAGTGGGAGCGCTACGCCAGAAATCCCGTCGCCTAAGTTGCTGAGTGTTCCGGCACTCCAGGTTTGCCAGAATTTGAGTGATAATTGGTGTTTATTCACCTGCTATCTCTTCCAGAAGTACAAACTTTGAACTAAGCCCAGGCAAAACTCAAAACCCCCTGTTACTACTCAGATTAGCCGTTTTTTAGCTAATTGTGCTTAAATTCTGTCAACTTTTTCAGGACTTAACAAACTGTTTCCTCTGCATCATGCTCTTTCCTCTACCCTCTACTCAAGAAACTATTGAAGATGACCGGCAACCATCATTCTGACAGAAAGGGCCCGCTAAACGACGCTTTTAAGATTTTGTCGTGCACTTAGTCGAATCGGTATCAATCACCGGCCAAGGCAGGGCTTGTCGACACGGCGCTAGCTTGAGCGGGCAACTGTGGCAAACCCACCCGGCGCAAAGCCAGAGCATTGAGCGTCACGGTAATGGTACTTGCAGCCATGGCTAAAGCCGCCCATTCGGGTCTTAGCAAAATGCCTAGGCTCGAGTACAAGGCGCCCATGGCAATGGGAATGGCGATGAGGTTATAAATAGCGGCCCAAAAGAGGTTTTGCTTAATCTTGCCACGCACCTTGCGCGACAAGGTAATGGCTTTAACCACATCAAAGGGGTCACTGCGCATCAGCACTAAATCGGCGGTATCAACAGCCACATCGGTACCAGCACCAATAGCGATGCCGACATCGGCAGTGGCCAGCGCCGGAGCGTCATTTACCCCATCACCCACCATGGCCACGCGTTTACCCTGGGCTTGTAGTTTTTTGATGTTCTCGAGTTTATCGTCAGGCAATACCTCGGCTATCACCGTGTCGATGCCTAGCTGCGCAGCTACCGCTTCGGCGGTCTTGCGGGCGTCACCGGTTAACATGACGACCTCGAGCCCTAGCTCATGCAAACCCTTAACCGCCTGTTTAGCGCTCTCCTTGGGTTTGTCCGCTAAGGCGATAAGCGCAGTTAATTCACCATCTAAAGCTACATAGGTTACGGTTTTACCTTCACTTGAAAGTGTTGCTGCCTTGTCTGCCGTATCCTTGAGCGCGGCACCTTCTTTGGTCATCATCTTGCTGTTGCCAATGGCCACGCGACTACCGTCAACGGTGGCAAAAGCACCGTGCCCGGGGATTGATTCAAAACCGCTCATGTCGCCCAGAGACAGGCCTTTTTCCTCGGCGTAGCGCACGATGGCGGTTGCTAAGGGATGTTCGGAGTCGGCCTCAAGTGCCGCCACCTTGGCCATTAGATCGTCCTCGTTAGCATTGCTGATCATAACCACATCGGTTACCGACGGTTTGCCTTCGGTCAAGGTGCCGGTTTTGTCCATCACCACCGCGTCCAAAGTGGCAACACCCTCTAAGGCAGTGGCATCTTTAATCAGCACCCCGTTATTGGCCCCTAGGCCCATACCCACGGTAATTGCGGTAGGCGTGGCCAGTGCCAGGGCGTCCGGGCAGGCAATGACCACCGTTGCCACCGCCACAGTAATGGCAAAAACAGGCGAGGCGCCCAACAGCAGCCAGATAATGAGAGCCGCCGCACCGGCTCCCAGTGCTACAAAAACGAGATATTTACCTGCCTGGTCGGCCAGACGCTGTGCTGGGGCTTTGCTGCCCTGCGCCAACTGCACCATCTGCACGATGCGCGAGAGCGCCATATCATTGCCTACGTGCTCGGCTTTAAAGCGGAAGGAACCGGTAGTGTTAAGGGTCCCGCCAGTGACTTTAACCCCTTCAGATTTTTCGACAGGAACCGGCTCGCCGGTAATCATTGATTCGTCTACATAGCTCTTGCCCTCGGTTACTTCACCGTCAACCGGCACCTTTTCACCGGGTCGTACCACCAAAGTGTCTCCCACCACTACATCATCGATGGAAACTTCGACTTCTTCTCCATCGCGAACAACGCGAGCGGTTTCCGGCGCCAGCTTCAGCAGTGAAGCGATGGCTTCGCCAGTGGCGTTACGGGCCCGCATTTCCAGCCAGTGACCCAAGAGGCTAAAGGTTGTAAGCATAGCCGCCGCCTCAAAAAACACATCCCCGCCGAAAAAGAAGGTTGAGGCCACGCTATAAAGATAAGCGGTCAAAATACCCGTGGTGATCAAGGTAGCCATATTCGCTTCGAGTTTTAACAGCGCCTTCCAGGCTACCGACAAGAAAGGCCGACCACCCCAGAAAATCACCGGAGTAGTTAGCAAAAATTCCCAAATCTCGCGGCGTATACCAAAAGGCGTAGGCAATTCTAGGCCCAATAAGCGATAGGCCAGTGGGGAGTAGAGCAGTTCAATGATGGTCAGAACCGCAGAAAAGACAAAGAGATTGCGCATTACTGTGGCCATGTGTGCGCCGTGTCCGGCGTGGGCATCGCCATGCTCTTCGTGGCCTTCGTGAGCCGCGTGCTCCTCATGCTTCATCGGAGTCTCGTCTTCGCAATGGAAGCCGCACTGCCTGACCTGCTCCTTGATGGTCTCGGGATTTACCAGTGCAGGATCGTAGCCCACCGTTAACAGGCCGCTGGTGCGATTAAGATTTGCACTGTGAACGCCGTTAATCTCGCTGACATGGTGTTCTATCATCTCGCAGGCCGAGGCCATTAGATAATCGGTAATGGCCAGCTCGAGCACCTCATGTCCGCCGCTGCTAACCTTAGTGACCTGACCTTGCTGATTGTGTGTATGTTGACTGTGATTGTGATCCATAATGATCCTCACCTTTCTTTGATAAACACTGCTGTTTTAAAAGAGTTGTAAGCGCAAAGCTCGCAATGAAACCCACAACTAGCGATTTCAGCAATCACTGCTTGAGGTTCTAATACATTGGGGTCATAGTCAATGCAAAGATAGCCATTAACGCGGTTGAGTCTAAGCTGTTTGAGCCCGGGAAGTTTGGCAAGATGGCGCTCGAGCATGTCACAAGCCGAAGCCATGAGAAAATCGGTGATTTGCAATTCGAGTCTGGCGTCTTGAGTTTTGGAATGGCTATTGTTGTCGTTGGATTTAGCGGACATATAGTCAGGGCCCCTATGCTTATGATTGTTAGCTTGCATAACTTCCTCCTTAGAGTCTGCCAGAAACCCCTCGCTTGCTTGGGTCCCTATGGCTATGCTACACCTTATTGGCAATCCAAAAATTATCCAGCTTGACTATAAAAGTATGGGGATAAAGCCAGGTAAAGAACATAGCTCTGACATCGTCTTGCTTGTGCTGATTTATTAACATTGTCTCCCTTCATCACCCCACCCCACCCCGGGGGGGGATTAAATAAAAGCTTACTCCCCCGAGAAAAACCTGTCAAGCCTTCAGCCGTTAGCCCTGCATTTATAGAGCCATGGCTGTATTAAAATTACTATTCAGAACGGCGGTGTACCCCAAATTGTATATTGCAAGTTAACGAATTGCGTAACAAACGCTATTTGGCAATTTCAATACACACGTTGAGCCATTTTCTCAAAGATGCTTATTCGCCAATAGTACCCGCCTGCGAAGCACGCTGCTGCGGCGTCCACCACTGTTTAAAATAAGTCATCACCGCTTCGATGTCTTCAATATCCCATTCGGCGCCAATGGCCGGCATCAACTGACCACCATTGCGAATCAAGCCGATAATCTGCTCATCGGGGTGATGCCAGGCATGCTCCGAATCATCCAGGGCGGGCGCATTTAAGCTGTTGCCATAACCCTGCCCTTCGGCACCGTGGCAAACCGCACAGCTTTGATAGAGGGTTTCGCCTCTGGCCAAGACTTCGGCAGAGACCGTGGGGCTCGGTGCAAAACGTTCTGCCGGTGGACGGGAACGAAGCCAAACAAGCCCGATAATACCAATGACAATGGTGGCAGCGATGGCAACTATAAAACCAGTATTTTTCATAAAGAGCAGGCTTAACCCTAAGCCAGCGCCTGTTTAATTGCTGTTAACAATTCTTCTTTGCGATCAAAACTGGGCCGTAAATAAACCATCGTCGCATTGGTCCAGTCCTGAATAGCAGCTACCTCTACGCCGTCTTCGCGTTTTAGGTGAGGATAGGCCCCGTATTCCATAAACAGCCCGAATTGTGCGGCCACTGCTTCTAACTTCTGCGTGTTCTCCTGATTAAAACGCACCACATTGGGCAACAAGAAAGCGGGTTTGCCGCAGTTGGCACCCAAACCCACCATCGTCAAACCGGCTATTGTGGGTGGATTGTATTTATTCTGTGAGCGTTCTATAAAAGCTTCGCGATCACGCACCTTATCGCGTCCGGTCTTCAAACTGGCAACATATTGACCTAAAGTCTGACTTTCTGCCATGGCAAAATGCCTCCTAAGAGCTAAATTTGGCCCCTCCTGGGGTGGGAAACAGTATATCCCAAACGTTTCTCACAAAGATAACCGGGATAACCAGCCGGGCTAAAACTCACGTCCGTGTTATTACCTAATGCCGTTGCGTAGATTCACGCTAGCAAAAACAGGAGCATAGTCCTAGACTTGAACTCAGAGTAGGGCTGCCGTCAAATTCAAGACGACCCGCAGCGATCTTGCTGCTTATCCTGATACATACCGCATGGTTAGCCACGGCAGTTTAGTTTACAGACCCTAATCAGAGAGGTGATGGACTTATGAAAACCAGGCCGCTTATCTTAAAAGACGGAAACCATTTCCGCAGTATACGACCCATCCTTCCCAATCTCTGGCAAGGTGAATGTGATTGTGTGGTTGGCCCCTTTGCCAATAAACAGGTCGCGGAATACTTTGCCAATCGCGTAGTGGACTTTGGGCAATACGACGCCTTTAGCCAGCGAGTTTTTGCCAAACGTGACGCCTATTATGTCGAAGTAAAGCGCCTAGAGCCCTAGCTTGAGATTTTCCGGGCAAGCTGGCTACAGACGCTTAACACCTCTTTTGCTCCTCACGAGTTTGGAGCCAAACATGCCTTATCTGAGTCAAGCTAACATTAAAGCAAGCGCCTCGGGGCTTCGTCTTCGCTTACTGGTTGACGAACTTAAGGGCTGTGGTTGTGAAGTCCGCGTCAACCAAGAAGAGCGCTATCTGGAGTTTGCGGTCTGCGACGGCGATCTGTGGTGGATACGCAGCGGTTGTCTAGGTAAACTGCTGGCGTCTTATGAAGATGTTGTGTACTGGCGGCCAGAATTTCGCGAGGACCCAGCCGGTTTTGAACGTCGCAAGGTCAAGCGTCAAACGCCACTACCGCCGCCAGGACAGCGCTGAATATATTGGGGAATAAAGCTGTCATTATCTCAAAGATTGAAAGATTGTCTGTCGTTTGCCGGGACTTATGGCCCTTGCACAAAATCCTTTAAGCGCCTAAGTTCCCACTACATCAAACTGCCAAGAGGCAATATTAAGGAGGTAGGTCATGGCCAGGCGCAGTGGAATTCTTTTAGCTGCATCCGTGATTATTTTGCTTGTCTTATCAGGATGTCGCAAAGCCGAAACTGGGCAAACAGGCAATGTGCTCAGCAGCCAAACACCCCCGGTCAGTCAAACACGAGCGACTATAAGCGATGAGCCGGCAGTCATGGTGTGGTTTTCAAATGCGACCAATGATGCCGTTCATCCCTACTGTCAGGACCTTGAACATCTCGATGTTGGCGGCGTCGAGCTACTGGGTTATTACACACAAAGTGGTCTAAGTGGAGCTATGGATATATGTAGATACGATCATACTTATATAGCAACATTGCACTACAGAGTAACAGCACTTCCCGAACGCCTGCAAAATGTCTTTATCGGTTTAACAGAGCCTTCGCTTGATGAATTTGCTGCTTCTGTCGCCGCCGAATCAGATCAGCAATATATTGAAACCTGGATAACCACAGATCACGAAAGCAGTAAGGACAGTTGGACACATTGAGAGTTCTGTATTAATTCTGTAGCAATATCGACGGGTGAACCACAATTTGGGCCGGCAGAACAATAGTCACATGGCGTCAGGCGTTCTTGACCCACCCCTCCAGGGTGGGATATACTATATTAAGGATAATTTACTAAAAGGGGGTCTAGACAATGCCGCAGGAGCTTTCGCTGAAATTAGTTGAGCTATACAGTCAAATCGATGACAGTGCTTACCGTCAGTTGCTCGAGCTCGAGCACCGTACCCTTGTTTTACCTCTGAGCCGAGAAAATGGTGAGCTAATCCAAGCAATCATGAGGGCCAAAGGCGCCCTGACAAGGGGCCTTAAACTTTCTTCGTCAGAAGAGGATATATTGCGCCACTGTAGTGCCGAGGCTGCGGCACTGGCGCAACGCTGGCATGAGCAGGGTCAAGCGCCCTTTAACCTAATCGTTACAGATTTGGATGAAACGCTGCGCTTTCGTCAAGAAACCGAAATTGAAATCCCGGCAGCAACGACTAAGATCTTAAGGGAACTGCTTAACAACTTTCCTGAGCTTGTCTTGGTCATCAACACCGCCCGCAGCCTAGAGCACGTGCGCGGTCTGAGTACCCAGCTATTGGGCGCCAAACGTGCCGACTCGGGCAGAGTCGTGGTGATCTATGAAGGTGGAGCCGGAGTTTTCATTGCCAGTCAAGGGCGACAAAGTCACATACCGCTGTATCGCGAACTGCCCACCCAGGTGTTGGATATCCTCGAACGGGTGCGCCTGCGTTTGCCCTCAGCCTGTCAAACACTGATGAATTGCCCCTGCTGGGATTACCGCTTACAGGTCGATGAATTTAACCTAACGCTCAAACCCAGCTATCCCAAAGGATCAGCAGAGGCGCTCAAGGTAGCCCAACGACTACTAGACATTCTGATCGACATTTTGGCCGAAGTGCTCGGTGAAATAGCAGCGCAACCTGCTGAACACTGGCGGCAAGCGATCCGGGCTCAATTCTTGCCAGAAAAGCCACCAGCAAATGCAGTGCTACCAGAATCATCTTTGCTAAAACAACTCAAGCTGAGTTTTTATCCCGGTGACGCCGCAGTGTTAAGCGCCCAAGGACTCGACAAGGGTAAGGGGCTTAAGCGGGCGGTTGAGGCGCTGGCTATAAAAGCACCGGCTATGCTGGCCCTGGGCGACTCGGGTCAGGATCTGCCAATTTTTGAGCTTTTAGACCAAAACGGTTGGGGGCAGGTGACCTGCCCCGAAGGAGCCAGCACTGAGGTAAAGGACTGGATTGCGCAGCATAAGGGCTATGTTTATCCGCAAGGACAAGCAGAAGTTGTACTGCAAGCGGCCTATGCACTAAAGCGTTTGAGTCAGCAGCCGGGATAATAACAGGGTCTAGCCCGGAGGGAGTGCAGACGTGCCTGAACCGATCTCGGTGATGACGGTTAGTCACCGTCCCTTGTTGGCCGAAGCCTGGACCGCTTTACTGACCAGACAGCCGGCTCTGGTGGTTCATCCCTCTTGTGCAGATTTGGATACGGCCCTAAAACTTCATCAGACCGACCCGCGCTGCATACTGCTTGTCGATAGCAAATTGCCCGAGCTAAAACAGCATCTCGGTGCTTTGCGAGATCGGGGGCAAGTCCCTCCTATGCTGGTCATTGTCGAATACGAAAACCCTGAGGAGGCCGCAGGATTCTTACAACAAGGCGTGCGGGGCATCGTATCGCTGGCCCAGAACAAACAACAACTCATCGAATGTCTGCGTGAAGTGGCTCGGGGTGAGCTGGCCCTGCCACAATCTTTGGCGCAATCTTTGTTAGCACGCCTAACTGGACGCGAAAACAGCCGACAGAACCAGTCCGAGTCAACGGCGGAGACGTTTACCGAACGTGAACACGAGGTGCTGGTGCTGCTCTGCCAGGGCCTTTCAAACAAAGCCATCGCCCAGCAGCTTTACTTAAGCGTGCGCACGGTCGAGGGACATTTGGTCAATATTTACAACAAATTAGGCACACACAACCGCACCCAGGCGGTTTTACGGGCGATTGAACAAGGTCTAATAGAAACCGAGCACTAAAAAATATGTGCCTGTATTATCCCCATTCATGAGAATGTCCCAAATTGTTAGTTAAGGGGAAAGTAAAAAGCAGGAAAGTAAAAAGTAAGTAGAAAGTGGTTAGTAGGAGGTAGAAACTAAGAAGACAGTAATAAAGTGAAAAGTAAAAAGAGGAAAGTGAGGGCTTTCTAAAAACGCTTTTCCCACTTACCACAAACCACTCACCACCTACCATTAACCACAAACTACCGAGAGCTTATGCTGAAAGTTGTGGATGACCAGGAAAGCAAGCGGCGTATCACCGCCGATGATTAGAATCATCGTGGGTTTAGAAAAGGAGTGATACGCCTTGTTAGAAGATACCGTACTGACTCTAGAGAAGCCAGCGTTTG
>JASBUK010000082.1 GCA_030147925.1 Trueperaceae bacterium | reverse complement strand
CTGCTATGTATCCATCTCGTAATCTGGTTAGTGCGGTACTGGACATACCGCAGATGTACCTTACTGACCGGGCTCTTTCAAGGTCCGGTCAGTAAGGTATCGTCATGGACGGCGTTCTTGGACTAGGGAACATTCCTGTTTAAATGTCGGAAAACAAGCATTTTGATGCCGTTGTCTTGGGTGGAGGTATGGCTGGCGTGCCTTTGGCCATGCGACTGGCGTTTAAAGGTTTTAAGGTTGCCTTGATAGAGCGCGATAAACTGGGTGGAACCTGTCTGAATATCGGTTGCATTCCCACCAAAGCCATGATTGCTTCGGCCAAAGTGGCACATCAGGCACGCGAAGCCGAGCGCTGGGGTGTGCTTAGTGAAAATGTTCGTGTGGATATTAACAAGGTAATTGACCGCAAGGCCAAATTGGTGACTTCTATTCGCTCTGGCACCGAGCACAATGTCGAAAATAATGAGAACATCACCTTAATTCGCGGGGATGCTTCTTTTACGGGTCCTAAAACGCTGCAGGTAAACGGAACTGCTATAAGCGGCGAGCGTATCTTTATCAATACCGGCGCTCGCAATGTCGTACCCGACATCGCTGGCTTGCCAGCCATTCCGCATTACGATTCGACTACAATGATGGAGCTCAGAGAACTTCCTGAGAAGCTGTTAATTGTTGGTGGGGGTTTCATTGGGGTTGAATTTGCCCAGATGTTCAGACGTTTTGGCAGCAAAGTAACTCTGGTTCAGCGCCGTAATCAGCTGTTGCCAGCTGAAGATGAGGACATTGCTAAGGCGTTGCAACAAGTGCTCGAGCAAGAAGGTATCGAGGTACTTACAAATACTGAAGCCCTCAGAGTTAGTAATAAGGACGGGCTTAAGTTGATGGCAAAAACACCAGAGGGAGAACGCACGCTAATAGCTTCTCACCTGATGCTGGCAGCGGGCCGCAAGCCCAACACCGACAGCCTCAATCTCGAACTTACCGGGGTTGAGACCGACGAGCGGGGTTTTATCAAGATAAATGACCGGCTCGAAACCAGCGCGGCAGGAATCTGGGCACTAGGAGACGTGCGAGGTGGGGATATGTTCACCCATACCGCCCGTGATGATGCCAGGATTATTTACCAAAACCTGCTCAAGAACAGCAGTCTGTCGATTAGAGGTCGGGTCGTTCCCTATGCGGTTTTTAGTGATCCACAGCTTGGCCGGGTCGGTCTGAATGAAAAGCAGGCGAGACAAACGGGTTATGAACTCAAGATTGGCCGTTATGAAGGCAAAAAAGTTGCCAAGGCTCGAGCCCTAGGCGAAGCATCCGGACTAATAAAAATTGTGGCAGACGCCGCAACCGATAAGATTCTGGGCGCTTCAATCCTTTTGCCTGAAGGTGCTGAAGTGGTGCATGAATTGGTAGCGGCAATTAAAATTGAGGCAACCTACAGAGACCTTAGCGAGGCCATACATATTCACCCGACTTTGGCCGAAGGTGTTTCCAGTGCGCTCGGGGGTGTGCATAGAGCGGCTAGTGACTCGGCTTAGGTCGCTTCCAACGGTTTTTCGCCTGCGAAATCTGTGTTAAACTGCTCGTTCACTAGCTCGCGGTAGTTCCCAAGTGTTGTCGGCAGTTGAGATAAGTGATAAGCGCTTTGCAGACGTTTTGCCAGTTGACGATCAAGTTTAGTGTTGTGCATGTGAATCATTTCCTTTCACCTTATTGCCCGGGCGCCTAAATAACCTACCTGATACCGATGTAACCTGGAGTTCAGGTCAAAACTTTCCTGCCAGATAAGTGGCTGTTTAGCCAGGCATAGTAATGGTTATTAGTTTAGAACCGCAGCAGTTAGCAGATACGTCAATCACAAAATGTAAAAAACGATCTTTATAATTTTTTCTCTTGGCTTAACAGCTTAATTATTTTAGGTAGAGCTTCCTCAGCTGTTTCCCGGCCAGCCTGAATGATCTGTTCTGATTTGTCAAAATCAAGTATGTTGATGTTTTTTGACAGCTTAACATTCAAAATAAAATCAGCAGTTTCAAGCTCGTTTTGTTTAAGATTGTATGCGCAGATCAAATTAGCATGTAACAGCAAGCCGAGTCCATTTTTGGGAGGGTTTTTTGAAAGTGAAGCCCCAACATCCACTGCAATAACGAAATCTGCGGCAAGTTTACGGACTGTTGTGACGGGTACGTTACTGATGACTCCGCCATCACAAAGTAATTTGTCACCCCAAGACACGGGGGTGAATACTCCGGGTAGGGCGGCGCTGGCGTGCATTGCGCGGGCAAGGGGACCCTCGCTAAGTATTACCAACTCGCCACTGCGAATGTCGGTTGCCGTGATTGCCAGGGGAATGCTGCTATCTTCGATCCTGCTTTGCATGACCAGTCTGTCTAGTTCTTCTTCAAAGCAAACACCACTTTCTGGTCCCAACCCGAGAAGGTTGTGTCTGAGATAATGCGCCGTATTAAGCAAACCCTGAACCCGTTTTACTAGCGTGCCACTAAAGCCAGGTCTGCCAGGGGCGCAGCCTAGCAGGTGATTAACCACTGGGTTGACTTCCTCAAAATTCATCCCGCGAGCAAATAATCCTGCAACAAGGGCACCCATTGACGTACCACTAAGGGCATCAATGTGAACACCAGCCTGTTGGAAGACTTGAATTACCCCAATGTGGGCAAGGCCACGAGCACCACCTCCCCCCAGCGCAAGCCCGATTCGAGGGGGGTGGGATAGTTTTGGCAACAGGCGTTCCATTTGTTCCCAATATAAACCCTCTTGTAAACGAAGGTGTCCCAAATTGTGTGTATTGAAATTTTGAAATAGCGTCTGTTACACAATTCGTGAATCGCAATACACAATTTGTGGTACACCGCCTGTAAACAGGAGGGTCAATCAGGCGGGACGGAATTGCGTCATTTTGACTGGATTCCTGTGCCGTTGGACGACGCTTGGAGGACAAAAACTATCTCGACCGCGTTCATCAGGTCCTAGCCAAAAAATCTGACCGGTCATCCAACAGAAAACTTGTTTTGTCAAATGTTGTGGCTACCAGGGAAGCAAATCCCTCTTTGGCAATGCTTCAAAGCTTTTGCGTTGCGAAAACGCTGCGTATTTTTACGAGGAAGAAGACTTGACCTTCGAGCTAGGTCCAGGGTCTAAGCTGGGGTGTAGTGAAAGAAGATTAAGGCAGGTGAGACTTTGTGACGCAACAACCGTTTAGCATCCCAAGATCCATAAGCCGATCGCACGCACTAGTGCGAGGTGTAGGCCTTGTCGGTCTTTGGCTGCTTTTTGCACTAGGACTGGTCAGCTGGTGGTTACTGATGGCGACGCTGTTCCAGCGTGGTAGCTATTTAGAAGCAATCTTAATCGCCTACGCAATGCCCTCGCTTTACGCACTTTCAGCCTTTCTGGTACCCAGACTGACCAATCCCGTCATCAAGCCCCTTCATTTCTGGCTGTTGGCCGCAGCAACGGTGATTCACACCCTGCTTTGGTTGAGCCTCGGCGCCCCTTTACCATCTGAGGGCGTGGGCGCTTATCTGGGACTCGGTTTGATTGCCACTGTCATGACACTGATGCAATACCCAATGGCTGGGCTCGAGCGCTACGGAGCTTATCGCCGACCGGTGTTCTTATCGGGCGTCATTTTCATGGCACTCTTTGTCTACATTGCAGCAATGATGCCATACGTTCCGTTAAGTGCCAAAGTCTATCTTTTCCCTATCGGCATGCTGGGTTTCTGGCTTTCGGCGGCATGGCTGGCCTATCACGCCTGTCATGGTCTACATGTCCCAGGGCTCGAGCTGCGACCGCTTGCCCCCTTTCGACCAGATTATATTTTGCCTGGCGGCGTACTCTACGTTAAGGGCGTCATTCTGATGGGTGTAGGCATGATGATCGCCACTCGCCCGGAACTGGGCATGCCCAAATGGAACTGGTGGGGCTTCGTGCTTGCCTTCTGGGGCATCATTACCCTGATTCCGCTGCGCGGTATGTTCAAGTTGCTGCGAGGGCCCCGCCTGCGTCTGTTGGGTTTGGGCGGCACGGGCTGGGGTCACATCTTTGCCAAAGAAGGCATGCTCTTTGTCGGACTCCTGATTCTCCTCTATGGTTTTGTTAACGCTTTTTTCGGCGCGATTCCCTTTTCTGGCGGCGCCGTAGGTTTCAGACCAGATGTTAATGCCTTCGTCAGTGGTCAACCCATTACGCGCATCATTGCCATTACTGCGCTGGTACTGTCTTTCCTGATCTTGGTACCCCTCCGGGGCTGGTACAAGATGCACCTGTTAGAAGGGATCGAGCGCCCTGCCCAGGCGTTTGTAAAACAATTACTTTTGTGGTTTGGTGCGGTCATACTGTTCGCTGCTTATCTGCACCTCTTTAACCTGCCACCCGTGCGCCCCACAGGCTACCTCTGGCTGTATTTGTCCGAGAACCCGGTAGGCGTCACCGTTGGCGGTTTGCTCTTTCTGGCCGGCTCACTCCTGATTTTAGCCCTGCGCCCCATAGCCTTGCGAAACGAGTTTGAGGCCATCATGAAAACAATGGTTGGTTTAGCGGCGGACCAACCTGACAACATTCGCCACTGGATGCTCGAACGCCGCATGAGGACACTGGCAGAGATGCCGGAGGCTCAACGCTATCGGCACGTCACCTGGATGGTTGAAGGGCTCAGCCACCTTCCAACTGAGGCCCGTGAGCGATTGGTGGCCACCCAAAGCGAGATTCTGAGTGAGCTCGAGCCCGATGCTCGCCGTCGAATGATGGCCGCGATGGACGCGGCGACGATGGGAGGATTGTAAATGCTTGTTTTATTCGTGTTACTAGCCGTGGTTGCTGTTATCGGCTTTATCGTGCTTCCATTGGTTGCAGCATTGGCTTATACGGGGGTGTTGGTGTGGGTAGCTTATTTGTTACAGCTGTTATTTTATCGAGAAGATTCCGTCAGTAAGGCACTCGGGGAGAAGCATTCTGATGGGGGAACTTGATGCTCACGACATTTCCCAACGCCTCTTTAGCCAGGACAACAAAATTACTTGCGAGATACATGCGTTGACGGCGCTAACAGCCTTATTGGCCGATGCCATAATGCGATAACTCCACTCCTGACCTTGGTGGAGCTGACAAAAACATCTACCCGTCCAAGCCCAAACTTCGTCACATCATCACGACGAAGATGATTTGAACCGTCACGAGAGCTTATTCGTGTCAGATAGCTTCAGTACTCAGTCGGCTGGGCGAGGCATGCTTTCTCCTGTGACCCAGGGTAACTGCTCGGGTCGGCGCATACGTAAGCTGATAGCAAGTGCCGCCACTAACAGACCGCTGGCACTGACAAGCATGATGTTGTAACCGAGCCGCTGTGTGACGATACCCCCGAGGGCACTACCGAGGATTACAGCCACGCTCATCAGGCCGGTGGCCAGTCCAAGAGCGGCACCCTGACTCTCCGCGGGAACCCGCTCAGCTAACGATACGTTGAAGCCCACAGAGACCGGTATCCAGCCGTTGATAAAAAAGAGGAATGCCAGGCTGCCTAAGGCCGAACTTTGCAGGGCGATGGCAAGCAACATAAGAACAAGGCCTAACGAGCGAAGTCCGATCCCCCAGCGCAGCACTTGTGTGCATGATACGCGGGGGATCACGTAAACCAAGGTGATGGATGTGCCAATTGGAGCAGGGAAGCCACCGCAAACACCAACGAGGTGCCACGAGCGGCAATGCCGAACACTTGGTTCATGAGGAGCGGGTAAACGGCATAGAGGGGAGCGATGGCCAGCGCAGCAAGAAACCAGCTGCCATAAAGCGGCAGGAGGCGACGAATCCAGAAAGCTTCAAGGCTGAAACTTCGTGACCAGTCGTGAGTCGCCACGGTAGCCGATTCGACACAGGGACGATGAAGCTCCCATCCCTGCCTGGTTCCAAGCCGGTTCGGGAGTGAAAGGTATGCCGGAAAGGCAGTCAGCACCGCAAGTATCTGAAAAGCCAAAGCGGTGCCGGCTGCAGGGATCAGGAATGCCACGGTTAGGCCAAGGACCTGGCCCCCCATCATCCAGGTTTGCATGTGGGCGATCTTTGTGTCCCAGACGTGGCGTGGATAGGCGCAGGTAATGCAACATGGTGCCAGAGTTACCATGCTTGCGCCAAACAGCCCAAGCAGAAAGGCATATGCGGCCAGTCCTTGCGGACTTAACCAGGTTATGGCAATCCAGGCGGCAAGCCCACCCCCTAAACCTGCGAATTCCAACACATCAAGGCGTGTTCGCTGCACTAATCGACCCCACAGCGGTCCGCCTAGTGCCGAACCTAAATTGAGAGAAGCAAATACCCACCCTGCCTTAAGGACATTGTCGGCGAGGAGAGGTAAGATGATGCCACCCAAACCGAAAAATGCAGCGTTGAAAAAAACAAAAGGTAGAGCCAACCGCCAAAAGTAAACAGGGCGCCTTTGTGTCACCGTTTGCCGGTGCGTCCGGCAAGCTCAAGTGCGATGTCGGCTCTACCACTTGGGTAAATGACTCCACCCTGCGCCTGAACGTAGTCTCGAACCTTGCTCCGAGCACTCTCTGGACAGGCAACAAAAGCTGTTGGCCAGGAACTTACGTGTCGCATCAGCTCAAAGTCCTCAAGGCCGTCGCCTAAAACTAAGATGGGAGGACGGTCTAGACGCCAGTCGCGCAGCACCGCATTGAGGCCACTCACCTTATTGAGCGCTTGGGCGGTTATTCCAGTCATGTCACCCGGATAAAAGAAGAGATTGAGTTCCAGCCAGTCGGGAAGCTCCCACGGGTCGGCTCTCGGCGCGGGTAGTAACTCGGCAAGTTGCCAGCTGTGTAGACAGTTGCTTGAAGATCATCCACTTGAAACTCTTGGTCCTGTTGCGGTGCTGCGCTTTCGTGATGGTTGTGATCGCTGCACGAAAAAAATAGCGCTGTGGCGGGACGTAGCTTTGCGGCGGTCATTGCGTCTACAGCTTGAAGAGGATTCGGAACTTAGAGATTGCCCTGAACTCTGGTTAAACGGAGAGCGTGATTCTTTCATGACCAGCATCGATAATCTCGCTGAACTGCTTGATACGCTTTATTTGTCTTATCCTGGTTTTGCTGCCTGTTGTTAAAGCCCTTGACTCTCCACCTTACTGGAGGGTTTAACCTAAAGCCATGTATCGGATAGGTCAAGTTGCCGACTTAACCGGACTTAGCCGGAAAACGTTAAGGTTCTACGAAACAAAGGGCATCTTAGATCCGGTCAAACGGGGTGAAGGTGGCTTCCGGCTGTACGATGACCGCTGCTTAAGGCGATTGTGTCTCATCAAGCAGGCCAAGATGTTGGGTTTTAGCCTAGCTGAGATCAAGACCATTGTGCGATACCGGAAAACCAGCAGACCGCCTTGCCAACTGGTGCGGTTGCTGCTGACGAAGAAGGCGAATCTGCTGCGCTGGCAACTAAGTGAATTAGAAGCACTACAGGCTTTGTTAGCGGAGCAGCTGGCTTGCTTAGATAGGCAGCTTAAACCGGAAGATTAAGTAGGCTCAGGCTTAGCTGATACCTAAGGAAAGGAAGGCAAAAGACTACTATGGGAAATTTGAAATTTAGCATCAAAGGTATGACTTGTAGTGACTGTGCCCGCACGGTAGAAGGAGCTCTTTTGGGTGTAGCCGGGGTTGAGCAGGCGCGGGTCAATTATCTTAAAAAAGAGGCGGAAGTTCACGGCAATGTCGCCGCCGATAGCCTTGTTGAGGCGGTAAAAAACTCTGGTTATCAAGCCATCTTAAAGGAAGCTTAAGATGTACGACTTGCTGATTATCGGCAGTGGTTCTGCTGGAGTAGCCGCAGCCATCGAAGCGGCTGAAAACGGAGCCACGGTCGCGGTTATCGAAGCGGAAACCGTAGGTGGGACTTGTGTAAATGTAGGTTGCGTGCCTTCTAAGACTCTGTTGCGTGCCGCCGAGGCCTATCACAGGGCAGGCCAGCGGCCCTTTAAGGGCATAGCTACCCAGGCTAACGATGTTGACCTGAAGGCAGTAATTAGTCAAAAGGACGAACTGGTCGAGGGTTTAAGACAGGCAAAATATGCCGATGTCCTGGCGTCTTATGCTGTGCCGCTCTTAAAGGGCAAAGCGCGGTTTATTAGTCCTGAAAGGCTCGAGCTCAACGGTGAACCGTTACAGGCAAAACGCTATCTTATTGCCAGCGGAGCCGAAGCCACACTGCCGCCTATCTCCGGCTTGCGAGAAAGCCAACCCTGGACATATATCGAAGCCTTAGCGCCGGATATTCACCCAGAGTCTCTGCTGGTAATTGGCGGCGGCCCTATCGGCTTAGAGATTGCCCAGGCCTATGCCCGTTTGGGTACTAAGGTGACGGTTTTAGAAGCTCTGCCCCGTATTCTGCCCACAGAAGACGAAGCACTGAGCACAGACTTAAAGGGTTATTTAGAGGCCGAAGGTTTGGAGATTTATACCGGTGCCAAAGTGTCGGCAGTTAAACTCAGTGGCAAATATGAAGTCAGCGCGGAGTTTAACGATAGAAAGCGCAGCTTTAGTGTCGATAGGCTGTTGGTAGCGACTGGTCGTCGCCCCCGTACGCAAGGCTTGGGTCTGGCAGCGGCGGCTGTTGATACAGACACTGGTGGGGCCATTAAAGTAAATGACTATCTGGCAAGCAGCAATCCAAAAATTTACGCCGCCGGTGACGTTGCAGGTTTACCACAATTTGTTTATGTCGCTGCGCAGTCTGGACGTATTGCCGCTAAGAACGCCCTGCAAAACAAGGCCAGTCCACTGGACTTAAGCGCTTTGCCGCGCGTTACCTTTAGTGATCCGGCAGTAGCGGCGGTTGGTCTGACCGAAGCAGAAGCTCGAGCTAAGCACCAGGACATCAGGGTATCGGTTTTACCAATGGATCAGGTGCCTCGGGCGCTGGCCGCTTTTGATACCAGGGGATTTATAAAACTTGTGGTGAATGGCGAAGGTACTATATTAGGGGTGCATGTCCTGGCGCCAGAAGCCGGTGAAATAATCCAGGAGGGCATCATGGCGATTAAGTTTGAGCTTAACTACCGTGATCTGATTGACACCTTTCATCCTTATCTAACCGCTGTAGAAGGCCTGCGCTTAGTTGCGCAGGCCATGGATAAAGATGTCGGTCAACTTTCTTGCTGTGCTTAAACCCCAAAAAACTACCTCAAACCACCCGTCACCTGCCCGACATCATCAAACATCAGGTGAACAAAAGGTTGCTCCTGACCGTTGGGCAGGTTAAAGCCGGTTGGTACAGGTCGGGGCTGCGGTCCGGTAGCCGTGATTGTTACGGGCGGTAAAATCACATGAACTTGTCTGCCGGAGAGCTGGTTGACTTCATCACTAAAGACGAGTCTGTAGCCATCTTCTAGAGGAGTCCTGACCCGCTGCGAGAGCATGACGTGCACCAGTTGATTATCGGCCACCAGTTCGCCGTTGCGGTAAAGCTGACCGACGCCCCAAAAACCGGCATAGACAAATTGCCGGGGTTGCGGTTTGGTGCCGATGCCCGTGCCACCGTGCAGATAGGCATTGGTCACGACCCCGCCAAAGAAGGGATGCACCGGACCCCTGGGTAGAGCCTTATCGACCATGATTCGGTACTTATCACCGTTGGGGCCGATAAACTCGGAAATAAAGTCAATTTCATCTTCGGTGTCAGCACCGTCAACTGCCGTGATATCGGTGACGCTAAAGCTGATCCGGCCACTGATTGGCGCGGAATTGTCAGAATGCGGCGTCATTCCTGCGGTGGTGGTAAAGGCCGAGCCATCCTCGCTGACTAGGCGCGCTTCTATAGCTACGCCAATGTCTGGGGCGGCTTCAAAACCAAGTGGCTGTGCGGGCGTGCCAAAGACGCCGGACTCGAGCCCCCTTGGGCCGGGTAAGACCCAGCGCACATTGTCATTATCCGGCGCTTCAACCGTTACCGATACGGCAGGTACGACACCGGGTACTTGCGCCAGAGCCAAGTTCAGGACGGTGCTAAGCAAACTGATGAGCACAACCGTAACAACAATGGCACGAACTCTCCGGGCATTTTCTTTAAGCTGCTGAGCTGATACAGGAATAGCAATAGAGCGCATAAACCTCTCCTTCAATCACAAAAATGTAGAACGTAGACAGGGTTATTATTTACCCCTTTGGAAACATTTCCTTGACCTACAGGCGAAGTTTAGAGACTGAAAACTTAATTTGCGGTAAAGAGCAATACCGAAATAAATCTTTAGCGGGGCAGGATAGCCTTGATATTGTTTTCTAAGATGGCGCGGCTCAGCTCGCCGACTTGTGTGCTTTTGATAACGCCCTCAGCATCGACAAAAATTGTCGTGGGCAGACCCACACCGCCAAACTGGGCATAGATGTCCCTGCTGCGGTCAAAACCAGGTGAATTGCCAGGAGCATCTACCCAGATGGGATAAGTTACGCCCATGTCTTCGATAAAGGGCTTGACCGCGGTCAAGGGTTCATCGAGGTCGATACCGACTATGGTGAGACCACGCGGGTCATATTCCTTTTGGATGTTGTCGAGTAGTGGCATCTCACGGCGGCAGGGCGGACACCAGGTGGCCCAGAAATTTAGCACTACTGCACGCCCCTCAAGGTCGGAAAAGCTTACCTTTTCACCATCAAGATTTTGCAGCGTAAAGTCCGGTACGGTGTCGCCTTTGCGCAGCAGGCTGTTGTCAAAACTAATCGTGGTCGAGAAGTAGATGGCCCCAAAAATCAGTGCTGCCACCGCAAAACCGCTGCCCAAAGTCTGCAAATAACGACCTCGTTCGGTTAGTTCGCGCTGACGCAGACGCCAGAAGGCATAGGCGCCGCCAAAGAGCAGACCGGCTACCGGCAGATAGCCTGGTTGCCAGACATAGAGCGCAGTCCAGGGTGCGTTGCGATAGGCGCTCCAGTTAGCCAAGACAAAACCCAGCCTGGCGCCGATAAGACCCAGCCATACGCTGATTTCGGCGACATTGCCGATCCACTCGGAGTCCAGTTGGCGGCTTTTGGCAAAACGTGCCGCCAGCCAGATGGCCAAGAGCAAGCTCAGCAACAGGCTCAGCCGAACCGTGGGAATTAAAAATGGGCCTAGAGAGAAGACCTCAGGCATTGTTAACGCCTGCATTTCTTAAAGTTAGCAGTGTTCTCAGGCCAATGAGCAGTAATACTAAGGCACTCAGCATGACCACCCACTCGCCCCAGCGCACATAGAGGGTCTGTACTTCGCTTAAGCCGACTTTGGCCTTAAAGGCGGCGCGCTCGCCCCGAGGAAAGCGCTCGCTGACCCGGCCCAGCGAATCGATGACCGCCGTGATGCCGTCGTTACCGGCTCGAGCAATATAGCGCCGCGTTTCAATAGCCCGCACCCGGCCCATCTGGAAATGTTGTTCGGCCCCGCCGCTCTGCCCAAACCAGGCGTCATTGGAGATGTTGACCAGCAAATTAGCGCCCGAACGCGCCATATTTCTGGCTATGCGAGGAAAAGTCGATTCGTAACAGATATATGCCCCTGCCCGAATGCCGCCTAAGTCCAAAGACTGCAGGCTGTCACCCGGCACGGCGCTGATTAAGCCGGGCAAGCCGATAGCGGCAAAGATCGGGTCGTAGATAAAAGCCAGGGCCTGGCGCAGCGGGAAAGTCTCGCCAAACGGCACTAAGATGGCTTTGTCATAGCGGCCTGTAATCGTCTCGGAAAAGCTGTAGACGCTGTTCTGATAGATGCCGCCATCAAAGCTTGGCGCACCGACAATCACCGGTTTTTCTAAGCTTTGCAGCGCCCTAAAGGCGCGGACGTCGGTTGGTGGCAACGGTGAGGCGCCCTCAGGCCAAATGACTAGATCAATTTCTTCAGGGCTGTTCGCCAGACCCTCCAAACTGAGGTTACTGTAGAGCTCGAGCTCGTTTAGCGTACGTACTGAGGCCTTATCGAGCGGATTGACCGAACCCTGCACCAAAAGCACATTTCGGTCCGCCACAGGTGCTTCGGGGATATTGAGACCGTAAATATAGGCAAAGACAAGCAGAGCCGCCATCAGTAGCGAGGGCCACCAGTGCCGCTGGCGCAAAGCAGCCAAAGCTGCAGCGCTGCCGCCAACCAGCAGGCTGACCAGCGCCACCCCGCCTAGGTCTGCTACCTGGATAAGCGGTGTGGGTAAAAAGGCGTAGCCCAGCGAGCCCCAGGTAAAGCCAAAGACCCCAAAATTACGCAAATACTCCATGATCACCCAGGCAAAGGGCAGAGTCAAGAGCGTGTAGCGCCCAGCCAGACGGCTAAGTGCCGCAGTAATGCCCCAAAAGCTGCCCAGCAAGAACGGAATCAGCAAAATAGGGAAGACGATGACTGGGCCAAAGAGCTCGGCAAAACTGACTGGCAGCCAGAACAAATGCACTGCAAAAAAACCCACCCCAGCGGCAAAAGCCAACCTAAAAGCACTGCGTGGGCCAGGTGCGGCGGCAATAAGACCAAAGACCCAGGCTAGCGGCAAGGGGGCTAAGAACGACCAGGGAAAAGGCAAAAAGAGCAAGGCCAGCGCAATACCAGCGACTAAAGCTTGAAAAAGGCCATAGCGGTTTTGCGACAATTCCGTACCAATAGCCGTAGGTAAATCATTTATCTTTGAAACAGAGGGCATATTCATGTCAGCTTAAGGGGATATTATTAAACTAGTATAAGGTCTTAATAAAGCAGCAAAGCTGGCTTCAGAACACAACCTTTCGGGGTTGTCTCCGGCGGTGACGAGCAGTTGAGCTGCAGATTCGACACCAATACCGGTGCGGGCTAGTAGTTCAGGGTTAAGTTGCTCAATGAGTGCTTTGATCGGGACATCGAGGTCGGCGATTTCATCACTCAGCTCGAGATAGCGGCGCGCCAGCGAATGCAGGGCCAGGCGGGTGGCCGTGGTCACGTCGCGGTAGTTGGTGGCGTCGGGTCGCCAGGCGGCGATGGTGCGGATGAGTTGCATACGCGTAAGGTTGCGGAGCTGGTCGCGCAGCTCCTCAGGCGCTGAGACAATCTGGGCTTGAAGCATCTGCAGGGCGACGCGTCTGGCGGCGACCGCCGTCTTTCTCGCCACCCTTAGAACGCGAAGGGATTAGACCATGCCGTCACGTGTTCTGGGGGTGACGGTGTGAATCCCGGCGTAGGCAGCATGGGCGGCGTTCTCAGCATCCAGCGTGTCGTCCTTGCCCTTCTTGCGGCGCACGGACTTGTCCGGGGCGGTGACCTCGAGAACTTCGATGCCCGCGTTGTCCAGAAACCTCATAAGGCCTGCCCCGTAGGAGCCGGTGCACTCCACGCCGATGCGCTTGACATCCCCGAAAGACCGCATCCACCTCAGCATCGCCCTGTAGCCCGCACGGGTGGTGGCGAACATCTCGGCGCCAAGTACCACGTCAGAGCTGTCAATGACAGCGGCTACGTGAAGCTCTTTATGCGTGTCCACACCACCGACGACAACAGGGGAAACGGTTGCTAGGCAAGGTACTCTCATAGCGACTCCTTCAACACTTAAGTTGGTGGCTGCCGCTCAAACCTGGCTTGGTGGACATGACAGAAACGAGACTCAGGGGTCAAGCTCTTCTCGGGTCACAACCGGCGGGCGAGACGGTAGCCTCGTCGGGGATGCTCCCGAGTGACTGACAAGTCCAGGGAAAGACAAGCTAAAGCGTGTCGATCGGAGTGGAGGTCAGGACACTGCGAGAGCCTCCGCGGCACCGATCAGGCACCCGAGCGTCAATCGCTGTGGGGGTCAGGACACCCGGGAACAACCGGCTCTTATATTCTTATAGCACTTGCAAGATTTATAACTACAGACGATACTAGGGAATGAGAGCGTATTCACTAGATTTAAGAGAACGGATTGTAGCAGCAGTCAAGGCAGGGATGTCAAAAGCAGAAGTAGCCCGACAATTTAGCGTTGATAG
>JASBUK010000080.1 GCA_030147925.1 Trueperaceae bacterium | reverse complement strand
GAACTCTCAGCTTGAAAGCATGGGTGTTCAGCGCTTGCGGGCGCGTACTAACGAAGGTTTCTTCATCAAAGTCCGCGCTTCTTTACTTGCTCTCATTTGCACGAACTTGCATGAACTGGACTAGCAATTACGGTAATTTATTTAAATTTTCGTTATCCCCACCAGTGTTTGTACGAGACTGACTCACTTCCCAAGCCAGATTTCTGCTCAATTATCATTGTCTGAGACATTGTTTTTTGTCCGAGTGCATAAACTGCCACTGTGTATACAGTGACCTGGTGAATTGGCAAAAGCGCAGCAATCCCTGCTAGGCCAAGTTTGCTAAAAAGCTGTGTCGTCTCAATAGGTCGGTACAAACCCAAACCGGGACAAATGCTGCTAGGCAAGCATCGCTTGGCTCTCTAGACTAAAGTATGAACGACATTTTAATAGCGCATCAAAGCAGACCTCGTCCTATTAAACAAATTGCCCAGAGCATCGGCATACCACCTGATAAGCTCTATCACTACGGGCCTTATATGGCCAAGGTGCAGGGCGCAGCGCCAACTAGCCGAGGTAGGCTGATACTGGTCACCGCCATCACCCCAACTCCAGCTGGCGAAGGCAAAACGACTATTTCCATCGGCCTGACTCAGGCGCTTGGCAAATTGGGCAAACAGGCGGTAGCAGCCTTGCGTGAACCATCTTTAGGCCCGGTATTTGGCATTAAAGGCGGCGCAACCGGCGGTGGTTATGCTCAGCTAATCCCAATGGATGACATTAATTTGCACTTTACCGGTGACTTCCATGCGGTAAGTTCAGCAGTGAATCTGCTGTCCGCCATGATTGACAACCACCTGCAACAAGGCAATAACTTGGGTATTGATCCGCGAACCATAGATATCAAGCGCGTTGTGGACATCAATGATCGTGCCCTGCGGCATATCGTGCTGGGTTTGGGCGGCAAGGCGCATGGCGTCCCCCGGGAATCAGGCTTTGAGATCACGGTGGCTAGTGAAGTCATGGCGATAATGGCTCTAGCCACTGACCTGACAGACTTAAGGGCACGGCTTGGCAATATTCGCAT
Organism: Trueperaceae bacterium; assembly: GCA_030147925.1. Taxonomy (GTDB): domain Bacteria; phylum Deinococcota; class Deinococci; order Deinococcales; family Trueperaceae; genus JASBUK01. The sequence continues at coordinate 32,038 of JASBUK010000080.1, read as the reverse complement.
TGGTCACAACTATGACAAAAAGCCTATCTATGCCTGCGATATTAAGGTGCACGGAGCTATGACGGCGCTGTTAAGCAGAGCGCTCGAGCCCAATCTGGTGCAGACCTTAGAAGGTCAGGCGGCCTTTGTACACATGGGGCCTTTTGGCAACATCGCCCACGGCACCAATTCGATCATGGCTACCAAGATGGCGCTGGGCTACGCCGATTATGTGGTGACCGAGGCCGGTTTTGGCTCGGATTTGGGCGCCGAGAAGTTCTTTAACGTGGTAACGCGTCAAGCAGACTTCAAACCCGAGGCAGTGGTGTTAGTGGCGACTATTCGGGCATTGCGCTATCATGGCGGCGCCAAAGACTATCAAAACGTCAACCCGGAAGCCGTCTACGCAGGCTTAGAAAATCTGGCCAAACACGTTGAAAACGTTAGATTGCACGGCCTAAGTCCGGTAATTACCTTAAACCGTTTTGCCAGCGACAGCGAGCAAGAGATTCAGCACGTGGCTGATTTTGCGGTCTCGCAGGGTTTGCGTTTTGCCTTAAGCGAAGTGCATGGCCACGGTGGTGAGGGCGGGCTCGAGCTGGCCGAAGCCGTGCTGGGAGCTTTAGACGAAGCACAAGACTTTAAGCCTCTGTATGAACTTGATTTGCCCATTAGTGAGAAAATCGAACGAATCGCCAAACAGGTCTACGGCGCGGCAAAAGTCAACTATAATCAGACGGCCAAACGCGCCCTAAAGCAGCTCGAGCGCGAAGCTTGTGAGCAATTGCCGGTGGTGATTGCCAAGACGGCTGCGAGTCTTTCGGATAAACCCAAGCTGCGCAACCGTCCGACTGACTTCAGTGTCACGGTAACCGACATTAAACCCAAATGCGGTGCCGGTTTTGTGGTGGCATATATGGGTGAGATCATGACCATGCCCGGTTTGCCCAAACAGCCTGCCGCCGAAACTGTGGATATAGATGATGAAGGAAGGATTACCGGTCTGTTTTGACACTTTGAGCACGAAAAGACAATAATGGCCTTATATAGCAACCATAAGACTTACGGTCAATGAAGACGTCGAGGCACTACTCAAGGACTTAAAAAACGATTATCCGGCTCTTGATTATCCGGAGATACTAAAGCTTGCCCTCTCTGACTATCACCGGAGGCACAAACAGGCTATGTTTGAAGAAGAACATATGCGTTGGCTGGCCTGGGAAAAGTCGCTGCCTGTCATGGAATTGAGTGAAAAAGAGCAAACCTCCATCAAGGAGGCACGCCGGGAACCCGGTATCATAATGAGTCTCGAAGAACTCAAAAACAACAGCAAGTCATAGGGCATGTACAGCCTTAGCTTCAGGCCAAAGTTTCTCCGCAAGTATCGCAAATATCAAAAACAAGCCTCACTCAGAAAGAAAATTGACCAAACGCTCGAGCTATTGAGCCTAGACCCGCGTTCGCCTAAACTTCGCAGTCATAATCATAAAGTCTTTGACAGCACGGGTATGCCGGCTTTTAGCTCTTCGGTCACAAACGACATTCGTATCATCTGGGACTATGACCACACAGTAAAACAGGGCTATGTGCTGGACATTATCGACATCGGCGGTCATAGCGGTAGCTCAAAAGTCTATATTTAGTCTTTAGGTTAAATTAGCTCACATCCTAATAAAGATTTGAGATGAATACCATGTACATCTCTTGCCCTTATTAACTCTCTGCTTGAGTCGCTTTTGCAGGCGACTTAAGCGAGGAACTTTTAAGCTGGCGCAAAAACTGCTCTGCTGTCGGCGCAGTATTAACTACATCCACCTTGCTTAAACCTGCCTTGCGGGCTACTATCACCCCGTAGCGCAAGTCATCAAAACCATCAATATGATGAGCATCGGGGTTTATGGAAAATTTGCAGCCCAGTTCCCGGGCTTTTATCACCCAGCGCCAGTCAAGATCGAGGCGGTAAGGGTGGGCATTTATCTCGATTACGGTGTTTGATTCGGCACAGGCTTCGATTACCGCCTGCAAATCAAGCTGATAGCCAGGCCGACGCAAGAGCAAGCGCCCAGTAGCATGACCCAGGATGCCGGCATAAGGATTCTGCACTGCACGGATGATGCGTGCGGTTTGCTTGCTCTCGCTCAAACTGAAGTTCTGATGTACGCTCACCACGGTGTAGTCCAGAACAGCCAAAACTTCATCGGGATAGTCAAGGCTGCCGTCGGTCATGATATCTACTTCGATGCCGTGTAAGAGGCCAAAATCACTGCCTTCGTCAGCAAGTTCACGGCGAATTTCGGCAATTTCTTTAGCTTGTGCAAAAACCCGTTCGGCGCTAAGGCCGTTAGCGTAGTAAGAGCTTTGCGAGTGATCCGCCATCGCCAGATAGTTATAGCCCTTGGCTCGAGCCGCTGATACCATCTCACGGATGCTGTTAACCGCATCGGACCAACTGGAGTGGTTGTGCACCAGGCCGTGCATATCAGCCAGCGTAATGACTTGGGCCGTTGGCTTAGGCTGCCGCTGCTCGCGGCGTTCGGCTTGAATAAAGGGCAGCTTTAGCTTCTCGAAAAGATCGACTTCCGACTTTGTTTCAGTTAGTTTATCAGCTTGAAAAAGACCGTCTTCGCGCAGTTCATAGCCCAGTTCGGCAGCACGCTCTAAGAGCATCCGGCGATATTCATAATTACCTGTATAAAACGCCAAAGAAGCGCCAAATGCTGCCTCGCTGCTAATAATAATTTGGACTGTGCGCCCGTCCAAAAGCACGGTCAGCTGACTTTCGCTTAAATCTTTAACTTGCACTATATTTTCCAGCGCCTTAGCGACCTGTGGTGCTTTTACCCCGGTTATCAGCAGGTTGATGTCACCAATGGTTTCTAGGCCACGGCGCAAACTGCCTGCAATCTCGGCTCGAGCCTGTGGTAGGGCCTGGGTTATTGCCTCGATAACAAGCTGGGCTATTTTAAGCGCCACATTAAGATGCATGCGTTTTCTGGCATTAAGCGCAAACTGAGCCGCCACCAAGATATTTTCGGCACTCTTTTTGCCAAAGCCCTTCATGCTGGCAATGCGACCCGCTTGGGCAGCTGCCACTAAATCTTCTAAGCTGACAATGCCACTTTGCCAAAGAGCGGCAATCTTTTTTGCCCCCAAGCCCGAAACCATAAAGAGGCTGCGCACCCCTTCGGGTACTCGCCCCTTAAGTTCTTCTAACAGCGGTAAACTTTCCTGGGTCTTTAGCGCTGCTAACTCTGCTGCTAAACCTGAACCAATGCCCTTTATTTCGCTTAGGCGATCTTCTTGCAGTAGTTGAGCAACATCTCCTTCAAAATTTTCAATGTTTCTGGCCGCAGTCATAAACGCCCTGGCTCTAAAGGCATCTTCACCAAGAAGCTCGAGCAAATTCGCCACCTCTTTTAGCTGGGCGGCCAGTTGTTTTTTGTTTAAGCTCATGCCCGTCATTCTATACCCAGGCATCATTAGTTGCTTCTCGCTCTCTAAAGGCAAAGGTGTCCCAAATTGTGTGCGTTGAATCTGCCAGCTAACGTCCCTGACATAATTCAAAAATCACAATACACAATTTGTGGTACACCGCCTTAAAAGCTAGTTGCAGACCTGCCGAACAAGCGACCCCCCAGAAGCACAACATGTTAAATTGTCTTCGGGATATCCAAAACCCAGAATAAAGGGAGGAAAATCGTGTTCAAAAAGCTAGTTTTCACCGTTTTAGGTCTAGCGCTCTTAAGCTCACTGCTGTTTGCCAGCGCCCAGACCCCTTTAAATGTTCGCATTGGTTTTAACCCCACACAGAACTCCGAACAACTCACCGCCGCCACCCAGGCCATTGCCGATTATCTCGAAGGCGAGTTCGGAGGAGCGATTGAAATTGAGGTTTTCCTGCCCACCGAGTACCGGGGCCTAATCGAAGCCATGCGCTCGGGTAACCTCGACTTTGCCTTCTTCCCACCTGATGGCTATGTCATCGCCGAACGCGAAGCGGACGCCCAAGTCCTGTTAAAGTCGGTGCGTTTTGGCAATCCCTTCTACTGGTCAGCAATCATCGTGCGCAAAGACAGCGGTATCAGCTCAATAGCCGATCTGGAAGATAAAACCATAGCCTGGGTTGACCCTAACTCGGCAGCCGGTTACGTCTTCCCCCGCGCCGAGATTACCTTAGCGGGCATCAATCCTGATGAGTTTTTTGCCAACCAGGTCTTTGCCGGCAAACATGACGCCGCTGTTCTCTCAGTCTTAAACGGTTCTGTTGATGCCGCTGCCACCTTTGCCAATGACGCCGAGAATATTTCCGGTGCCTGGACACAATTCTTAGACGAAGATCGGGCTGCCGAGATTACTTCCATTTTCTATTCGCGCCCCATCCCCGGCGATACCTTCAGCGTTGCTAAGGGCTTCCAGGAGATCTATCCGGAACTCACACAAGAACTTGCTGATGCCGTAGCCCGCATCAAGGCACCCGAGAGCACTCTGCTGCTCGACCTCTACCGCATCGACTACATGGTACCGGCCACCAGCGCCGACTACGAAGTGGTGCGCGAAGCCCGCGATGTTCTTGGTTTAGACGAGCAATGAGGCGTTTATCGTAACTTTTTGCTAAAAACCCCAGGTTTGCCCTGGGGTTTTTAGCTACAGCATGGATGTCGTATCCAACTAATAACGAAAAGAATCAATTCCTTCGTCTTATGAGGTGTAAGTGGAAAGTAAAAAGGAAAAAGAGGAAAGTAAAAAGTAAGTGGAAAGTGGTTAGTAGGAAGTAGAAGCCAGGGATTTTCCAGCGGTGGCAAGAACCAGGTAGTTGAGAATTGACATAACCCCTAACACCTCATACCTAACTTTGTAGGAATGCTTTCTAAAAACGCCTTTCCTACCTACCACCTACTACTCACCACCTACCATTAACCACAAACCACCGACTACTACCGAATCTGATTGATTTCTGTAGCGTTATGAAAGCCCCACGTCTCATTCTTCCCGTTCCACTCGCATTAAAAATGCCGAATAGATTCAGCTTTTTAACCCAATCGATATGAAACTGGTATAAAACTCATGATTGAAGTAAAAAATCTTAGCAAGACCTTCCCCGGCGGTGTCCAGGCTCTAGATAATGTTAGCCTGAGCATTCCCGACGGGGATTTTATCGCCGTAATCGGCTTATCCGGTGCGGGCAAATCCACCTTTTTGCGTTGCTTAAACCGCCTGTTTGATCCCAGCGCCGGTCAGATAATCGTTGAGGGTGTAGATGTCGCTAGTTTGCGCGGACGCGCTTTGCAACGCTATCGCCGCACCGTCGGCTTTATTTTTCAGCAGTTTAATTTAGTGACCCGACTTCGCGTTATCGACAATGTGTTAAGCGGACGGCTCGGTTATCACTCCACCTGGCGCGGACTTTTGGGTTTATATACCGAAAAAGATATCGAGCTGGCGCAGGCCTATATTCGCAATGTTGGTCTATCAGACAAGGAATTGGCCCGCGTGGATTCGCTCTCCGGTGGTCAGCAGCAACGCGTAGCCATTGCCAGGGCCATGACCCAGGAACCGCAACTGATATTGGCGGACGAACCTATGGCCAGCTTAGACCCGCGCCTTTCCGATGTCATTTTGGGGCTCTTAAAGGAATACAACGAAGAAAAGGGCGTCACGGTACTGGTCAATATCCACGTCCTGGAATTAGCTAGGCGCTACGCTAAACGCATCTTAGCCTTTAACAATGGTCGCCTGGTCTTTGACGGGCCGGTAGAAGCGCTAAGCGACAAACTCGAGCACGAGATTTATGCCGGAAGTCTGGAGACTTTGTAATGCTGTGGTTCTATATTGCCCTAGGGCTGTTAAGCGCTCTGCTAAGTGGTTTGGCCAATGGTTCAATGCGCCGCTTTGTGGTGGCGGGCAGTTTGGCCCTGTCGCTCATATTTGTCGCTTTTCCCTTTAGTGAGGCGTTGGGTTTTTTGAGCCGTGAGACCATTTCCCCTACTCTCTTTGGCGTCTTGCCTACTTTCCCTATCCTGATTCTCATTCCACTGGCCTCTGTGCTGGGGCTGGTCGGGGCGCATCTGGGCCGTCGCATGAGTGGTCTGGCTGGGGTGCTTGGCGGTAGCTTAGCGTTGATTGTCGGCTTTAGCTGGCTGGCCAGGTCGCCTTATCTGGCTCAAGTTCGTCCGCTAAACGGCTTAATGGAGGCCGTTAGCAGCTTGAGCTTCGTGGCCGTTATCATCTTGCTGGTCTGGGGACGCCCCAAACTAAGATTGCCGCTTTCGGCTGCCGCCATAGTCATAGGCGGCTTGGTTTTCTGGTGGCTCAATTCTCCAGTGGGTTACCGCTATTTTCCCAATGCGCAGGGCTACTACAAGGTCTTTATAAATGCACCACAGGGCAGTGAGGAGCGTCTGGTCGAAGCTTATAACCAGGGCTTGGACGAACTCAATAGGCAGCGTGCCAGAATCGGGCTGACACAGCTCGAGCCCATCAGCTCAATCACCGGGCTGGAAGGCCAAAAAATTCCACGCGCAGCCGCCGAAGAAGGTTTCCGGCTGATCAATCCAGCCAGCAGAAAATATGGCACCGGCATCTTCTTCTTGCTAGCCGGGCTCATGCTTGGTGCAGGTCTTATGCAACTGTGGAGACCTAATCTCGAAGATTCCAATGACCTGATATCGGGAGGCTTGTTTACCGCCGTTATCCTGGTACTCACACCGGCATTTTCAGCCACCGATTTCAGCATCACCCGCTTAGTTGAAGGCTGGCCCTTTTTCTTAGATTTTTTGGACCGGGCTTGGCCACCGCTGCTGTCTCAACCCGAATTCTCACGTTTTCCTCTGCAAGAGGTGGCCAGCCAAATGCTCATTACCCTTGAGATCGCACTGGTGGGCACTTTCTTGGCGGCAATCTTTGCCATACCGATGTCTTTTTTCGCCTCGCGCAACTTAACTCAGGGGAATGCCTTTATGCGTACCGTATTCGGTCTAACCCGGGGATTTTTCAACATTGACCGTGGCATTGACACCCTGATTTTGGCCCTCATCTTTGTTGCCGCCGTCGGTCTGGGTCCACTTGCAGGCGTCATGGCTATGGCTATTCACTCTATTGCCGACCTGGGTAAGGTTTATTCTGAATCAATTGAAAACGTTGACCAGGGGCCTATCGAAGCCCTCGAAGCCGTCGGGGCGTCGGGTAGCAACGTAGTGCGCTGGGCCATCTTGCCGCAGGTCATGCCGCTCTTTGTAGGTTGGACGCTCTATCGCTTCGAAATCAATTTTCGCGTGTCTATCGTACTGGGGCTGGTAGGTGCGGGTGGTATCGGCTTTTTTATTCAAGAGAAGATGGCCAGCGGTCAGTACAATCAGATGATCATCGCCATTATCGCCATTATCATCGTCGTCAACATCATCGATTTTGCTTCCTCCTGGTTGCGTGGACGTCTGGTTTAAAGTCATTTAACACATAAAGCAGTTACTATAATGGCTTACAGTGGGGATCAAAAATAAGGTTAAAGGTTAAGAGTTAGAAAGTAAGTAAAGACTAAAAACCTAATCCTCGATCCCCGCTCTTTCTTTTTAGCTCTGTCCGTTAATTTTGTTTTACCAAACTTGTTTTGTTGGAGATTATACTGTCAAAGATAGTTCTGACAACTGCTGTTAGAGAGAGACTGCATTTAAAGGAGATGGCTATGAAACGGTTGTTTGGCTTGTTAGCAGTTTTGCTGATGATTACTTTTGGTTCTGTGCAGGCGCAGAGCTGGATTGGCCTGCGCAGCGGTTTCCCGCTGGGCGTTACGCTTCATTATGGCGTCCAAAATGGGCTTGCCAACGGTCTTGACTTTCGTGTCAGTGCCAATCTGCGGGCCAGCGGCGACAATGTGAGCTTTGGTGTTGGGGTAGACGCCATGAACACCGTATTTACCGAAGCGCCTTTTAATCTTTATGTTGGCTTTGGCCCAGCGGTAGACTTTAACAACAGCGGTACACTGATTGATATTCATGGTCTCTTAGGTGGCGAGTTCCGTTTTAGCGACGTTGACCTCGACCCGCTTGGCATCTTCGCTGAAATCTCGCTCGGCGCCGGCATTGGCGTGGGCGGCAGAAGCAGCGAAATACCCAGCTTTGGTGGCGCCGTGGGTTTTAACTACCATTTCTAGCAAGTGCTTAGTGGAAAGTAAAAAGTAAGTGGGAAGTAGTTGGTAGGAGGTAGAAGCCAGGGGTTCTCCAGAGGTGGCAAAGTCAGGCAATGGTAATTTATCAGTTAGTTGCAAACATCTAAAACTCAGTGAGGGAATGCCTAGAAATGCCTTTCCTACCTACTACTGACCACTTACCACTAACAAAATTGACCTAACACCTTAGCTCTCACTTTGCAGGGAACCTTCTAAAAGCGTTTTTTCCACCGACTACTTACCACAAACTACCGACTACCCACCACTAACTACCAACTACTCACTTTGCAAAAATTTCAACCAAGTTGCTCGGCAATAATCTGCAAACCGTTTAGAGTCAGCAGCGGCTCATAAAGATCGACGCTTTCACAGAGTCCTTCCAGCACGGTGGCAAAACCCCCGGTGGCAATGACATAGGGTTTGCCCAAGGCGGGGTCAATCTCACGCGTAAAGCGTGCCACCATGCCGTCCACCATGCTGGCATAGCCAAAAACCAGCCCTGATTGCAAGGCGGTAACGGTATTTTTCCCTACGGCGAATTCCGGTGCGACCAAGTCCACCCGGGGCAATTTGGCGGCTCGAGCAAAAAGAGCATCGGCAGCTACCATCGGGCCGGGTGCCAACGCCACCCCCAGCAGACGATTGGGTTTTAGCACCAGATCAAAATTGGTAGCAGTGCCAAAATCAATTACTACAAAGGCCTGAGCATCGTACTCTAGGGCCGCCACCGTATTGACAAGACGATCGGCACCAACTTCTTTGGGATTATCAGTCTCGATTGACAGCAGCTTGGTCAGAAAATTGCTGTTAACCAGCAGGCTATCAAGTTGCCAGAAGCGTTTTAGGGCGGCGGACAATTCGCGCTCAACCGGCGGCACCACACTGGAAATAATTGCCCTGTCCGGCACCATAAGACCATCGAGCTCGAGCAGATTTTTAAGCAAAACCGCATACTCGTCGGCCATGCGCAGGCGATCGGTAGCCACACGCCAATGGGCACACAAAGACTTGCCATCATAAAGACCCAAAACAGTGCTGGTATTACCAACATCAACAGCTAAGAGCATGGAGCTAAGTATAACGGGGAGTGAGGTTTAGGGGTAATTATTGGGTTAAACTACTCGTCATGAGCATCAGACCAGATTGGTGGATTCGCCAACAGGCCCAAAAGGGCATGATAGACCCCTTCGAAGACCGTCTCGTGCGCGAAGGCGTAATCTCTTACGGCCTCTCCAGTTTTGGCTATGACTTACGCGCTGCGCCGGAGTGGCGCATATTTGTCAATGCCTTTAACACGGTGGTTGACCCCAAACACTTTGACACCAACAGTCTGGTTGAGACAGACGGGGAATCCTGCATCATCCCGCCAAACTCCTTTGTATTAACGCGTTCGGTGGAATATCTGCGCATCCCTAATGATGTCATGGTGGTGGCGCTGGGCAAGTCCAGTTATGCCCGCTGCGGTATCGTGGCCAATGTCACGCCCTTAGAGCCTGGCTGGGAAGGCCATGTGACGCTCGAGCTCTCCAATACCACGCCTTTGCCCGCCAAGGTCTATGCCAATGAGGGCATCGTCCAACTACTCTTTTTCCAGGGAGACGCCCCCGAACTAAGCTATGCCGACCGTCAAGGTAAGTATCAGGGTCAGCGCGGCGTTACCTTGCCAAAGCTTTGAATTAAGTGATTGGTTTGTGGTCGGTAGTTTGTAGTAAGTGGTAAGTGGGAAAAAGCGTTTTTTTAGAAAGCATTCCTACAAAGTGAGGTGTTAGGCCAGTTTTGTTAGCAGTTGGTGGTTTGTGGTAAGTGGGAAAAACATTTCTAGAAAGTTCCTCACCGAGTTCTTTTTGAGCGTTAGTGCTTAAGAGTTGACAAATTCCTATTTTATGGCTCTTGCCCTAGAAAACTCCAAGTTTTCAGCTCCTACTAACTACTTTCCACCAACCACTTTCTGCTTTTCACTTTTTACTTTCCCCTTATCAGATATCATTTTCATCGCTAAACGCCGCAAAGCTAACGCGAAAACTTGTGCCTTGCCCCTCTTGGCTACTAACCTCGATGCTACCCTGGTGCATTTCGGCAATCTGTTTGGCAATAGCTAAACCTAAGCCTGCTCCTCCCCCTGCGCCTTTATAGAATTTGTCAAAGATGTGCGGCAGTATCTCAGCGGGAATACCAGGGCCGCTGTCATGAACTTCAAAAACAACGTTTTTATCGTCAGAAACTAGGCGCAACATTACCGCCTGAGGATCGCCGGTTGCTCGTAGCGCATTAGCAGTCAGGTTGCGAATAAGCTGTTTTAGACGTTCTGGATCACCCAAAAGCAAGGCATCTGTCTTGCCTTCGCAGCTTATACCCGGGAATTCCTCGGCTACAGGTTTTAGGATATCGCTATAGGGCTCGAGCAAATGCGGTACCAGCTCACGCACCAGTTCGCCACGTGAGAGCTGCAATAAATCTGCTACCAGACGGGACATGCCCTGAGCAATACGCTGGGCATCTTCTAGCTCGGTACGTACTTCAGGCCCGGCGCGGCGCAAAGCGCGGCTCAAAAAACCCTGCAAGCTGGTCAGGGGTGTGCGCAGTTCATGGCTGGTTTCCGCCAAAAAACTTCGCTGTCCGTCCATAGAATCCTTTAAGCGGACAATCAAATCATTTAAAACCACGCTGAGTTGCCCCACCTCATCTTCAGGGCCTTCATAGTCAATTGGGTTTAAGTAATTGGGGTCTAATCTGGCCGCTAATACTGCTAACTGTGTGATGGGGCGCATTGTCGCCGCCGCCACCAGATAGCCAATCACTGCACTAAGTGCAATGAGAATAACGGCGGTGAGCAACAAGGCTCGAGCCAGTTTTGCCAAGGCATTGCCGATATAGGCGGTATTGGCCAACACCACTACCACACCAAAACCCACGGGCTCGAGCACCGCTTGCAGAGATTGACCGTCTAGTTCGCCACGCCAGTCCCGCGTTCCACCCAGGGCATCTATTACCGTCTCGGGCGCGATAGCCAAGCTTTCGAAGCTGGTGTTTGAAGCGGCCACTAATTCACCTTGGGCATTGTAAATTTGCACAAAAACACCGCCGGTAGGCCCCGATAGCGATGAGCCGGCACTCTCACCGGTATAGACCTGGGCAACTCGCCGGGCGTCTTCGCGTAGCGAGGCCTGCAAATCCCGGATGATGCTCGAGCGCACCACCAAAAAAGCCGTTACTGCAGCGACAATGCTCAACAGGGCAATAGCCAGGCCACTCAGCGCAGCAATGCGCCATCTTAAAGAAGGACCTCGGCGGGCAATCATAACGACGGGCTAAGTGTCCAAACGCCCTGAATCAGTCAGCTTTTGATAGCATAGCCAACACCCCGTACGGTGCGGATTAGTCCAAAACCACCGGCATCTCGTAATTTGCCGCGTATATTGGCAATGTGAACATCAACGACATTGCTCGAAGGGGGCAAATCCTCACCCCAGACATTCTTTTCGATCTCTTGGCGACTGTATACCCTACCGGGCTGATGACAAAGATAGACCAGCAAATCAAACTCTCGCGGCGAGAGCCTTACCTCCTGCTCTTCCCAGAAGATTTGCCGCCGCGCTGCATCGAGTGTTAACGCACCGATGGTTTGCACTAAACCGGTACTGCGGTGTCGCAATTGCACGCCAATACGTGCCAGTAATTCTTCAGTGTGAAAAGGTTTGGCCAAATAATCATCCGCTCCGGAATTAAGCATCTCTACTTTGGTGGCCACATCATCCGCCGCCGTTAGGATGATTATGGGTATTTCACTGGTCTGACGCAGTCGCCGGGCAATCTCGGCACCGCCTAAGTCGGGTAGGCCTAAATCAAGCACCACTAGGTCGGGGTTTTGTTCACGAATGGCCGAAAGACCCCGAATGCCGCTATCGCAATGCGTAACCGCAAAACCCGCGTCTTCGAGCTCGAGCTTGAGCAGCTTGCCAATATCCACATCATCTTCGACAATGACTATCTGCTGTCTGTCTTTCATCGTTATCACCTGCCGTTTAGGGTCTGCTGGGAACAAGCCGCAGCGTGATATTGCGCTCCTCTGCCAACCACTTTTTAAACGAAATCGGCCCTTCTAAACCTTCAAACTGAATCAGGAGATCGTCTCCGCCAGGACTGATATGACCTATCGGGGCTTTTTGCAAAGCCGCCACGGTTTCGCTCTCGCTGGCACTACCGGGAATAATGAGCAAACGTAACTCGGTATTGGGCTCGAGCAAACCCTCAAAAACAAGCTGATTATCTTCAACGGTGGCCACCGCATAAAGGGTCAAAAGATCAGCGGAAACTATTCTCACCTGTGTGCCAGGGGTCATGGCGGGAAGCCCTGCTAGAGTCTGACTGACTAAAAACCAAAAAAGCATATCCGCCATCATAACCACCTACTGGCCCAAACCTTATAGTATGACGACCTAATCATCAGGGGAATCATAGCAAGCAAGGCGTGAAGCAAAGCTATGGTTGCATAAAGAAATCTTCATCTTTATCTTTGTCCAGACCTGCTAACCTAAAGAGAGTTTCGGTGGTACTGAACTATCAATACCATCCGAGCAGTGCCGACGTAGTCAAGACTGATTCCGAGTAGAAAATTTAGGCGGTCAGTCTACTGTCACAGAGAATGAAACGGACTATATATGAATCTACAGACCTCCTGGCACCTCACCCTTATTGCCTAGCTCCATTGACCTTGTTTTTTCTAGGCTGAACTATCAACAAAACCTAAAACTCCGTATCCAAAAGCTGCTGTGCTTTTACCTGATCCGAGCGATCCGCCGCTGTCTTGGCCTCTAAACTAAGAGCTAGCATAAGTTGTTCTTTGGCGGCTTCTTTTTCACCTAGCGCTAAAAGTGCCGAGCCATAATCGAGCCGGTGAATGATAGATTGCGGGTCTATGGCAATGGCCTGTTCAAATAGAGGTTTGGTTTGTCCCGAGCGACCCCCGGCAATCCAGGGAACTTCTAGGTTCCACAGGGCCAAAGCGTGTATGGCGCTATCATTATCAGGGTCGAGTTCTATAGAGCGCTCGAGCGAACTCTTGACTTCTCCTGCTATATTAAGAGACTGCAACACGCCCCTAAATTGCGCCAATCGCCCTAATGCCCTGGCCAGTTCAAAATAAGCCTCGGTTTCATTTTCGTCTAACTCCACTGCCAGCCGGGCATAGCCAACGGCCTCTTCGTAAACCGCTTCTGCCTCAGCCCCTGTCATGGTCGCAGCCTGAAAGGTCAGCGCTTTAGCCAGCTTGTAAGCCGCCCTGACACTCTGGGGATTATTTTCTAAACTCGCTGAGTACTCGGCGGCGGCCTTTTCATAGTCACCGGCATTAAAAGCACGATCCCCGGCACGTATGTTTGCTTGCGCAACGCTTAGGCTCAAAATCAAAATAATCAGGACAAGTCGCTTCATGGCCGTCTCCTTAATACTTACCGTCAAAAAAATTTTGTGCAACGCAGCCTTATCATAACCGTGAGCTTTTCTCGCTGTATTAAAGAAAATTGTTGTACCAGGCGGTGGAAAAACGCTAAAAGTGACCGATTCAACCACCAAGCAAGGTCATTTTCTTCACTATTAGGCTAGCTTTGCGTGAAACAGCACGGCAACAAGTCCGTGACTAAGTTAATATGAGCAGCAAATTAGGAGCAGTCATCTAGTAGCTATAAAGAGGATGAATCATGAATGCCACCTTGCAACGCAGACCATTACATACGTTCTTATCCTTAGCATCCTTGTCAAAGGCAAAGAATAAAATCTTAATCAGCCTGTCGATATTGATATTCAGCCTGTTTTCAGCAACCTGGGCGCAAACGAATTTCAATGCCAATACCTACTACCAGCAATGCCTACGCTTTGAGGCCGGCGGTGACTTAGAAACCGCGCGGCAAAGCTGTCTAAACGCCACCTTAGCCGATCCAGAACTGCTGGATGCGGCACTGGCCTTAGCCCGCATCGAAGTTGCCCTTGGCGACTTTGGCAGCGCCGAAGCAAGGCTGCAAAGACTCAAAGATAGCAGCCCTCGTGCCGACGCTTACGTTCTGTTAGCAGACATCGCCCTGAGCGAAGGGCGCTTTATTGAGGCCGAAAGCTTCTTAGACGAATCTTCAAGACGCTTGGCTCAGCAATTTGACACCGTGCTTGCCGGCAGGCAAAATTATTTAGAAGGCCAACTAGCTGAGCGACGTGGCGATTATGTCAGCGCCCTCGAGCGTTACCAGCAGGCCATCGCCGCAAACAGTCTTGAGGTCAGATACCGCTTAGTGGATGCAAGTCTACGTTTTGAACTCGGTGACTTAGAGGCGGCCAAGGCCGAACTGGAAGCTTATCAGAGCTTTAGCGGCATCCAGGATGATCCTCAGCTACTGTCTTTGCTTGGTCACATCAACTGGGCCATGAGCGATTTAACCGCAGCTTCACGCAATCTTGAGGCTGCGGTGACCACGCGCAGCTCACGTGACCCTGGGCTCGAGCAAGACCTGCGCGACCTGGCGCTTGTTTATTATGGCCAGGGTTCTTTACGCAGCGGCGGAATCGCCCTGCGCGAAGCGCAGCGACGCGGAGACTTATTGCCCTACCTGCTGGCTCTTAGCCTGCCCTGGTTGCTGGTGCTCTTAGCCCTGCTGGCACTGCATTTGATCGGTGAAAGTCGCATTGGCAATGTCACCAGTCTCGAGGTGATTGAGGGGCCCGAACGCTGGACCGTGGGCCAGGTTTACGGCATCCTCTTTTTCTCTGTCATCACTGCTTTAGTAGCAGCACTGGCCTATAGTTATCTGCGCTTCCAAAACTATCTGGCCATTGCCACACCGATACAGGGCAGTGAGGTTAGAGCGCTTTTTTTAGCGGTTCTGATGCTTATGCTGCTTATCTTGACCTTTAGGCGCGTACAGGCCAACGGCTGGCGACCTTTAGAAACGCTCTTGGGTTCAGCCGACAATCCACTCGTTGGTTTGGGAGTCGGTATCGTGCTGCTGGCCGTCGTGTTGGTTTATCTGGCCTTTGTGCCCGATCTTGTCTGGTTGCGCGGCTTCTATCTCGACTTTTCGCGCCTTAGTCCACTACTTATTGCCGCTATAGTGACCCTGCCCTTAGCCGAGCTTTATTTCCGCGCCTTTGCTATTCCTGCCCTAGCAAAACGCTATGACCAAAGCTCTGCTGTTCTTATGTCTGGTGCACTTTATGCTTTGGTGCTGGCCAGTCCGCTGCTGTTGGTGCTGACTATTGGCTTATCACTAAGTCAAAGCTTTAGCCGCAAACAGGAGGGATTTACACCAATGGTTGCCCAGCTAACCTTGCATCTCGGGCTGATCCTTGGGGTTGCCTTTAACGGCTGGGTACGCGGTTTGTTCCTGTAAATTGTTTTTGTAAAATACGGGCAAGCAAGCGCAACAGCTTATCCGTACAATAAAACTCGTGGGCAACTACTATCTTGATGGTGCGCTTTATTATCTGGGTCGTAATCTTAGTGATCTTGGCGCCATTGACCTGCTTATGATTCGTAGCGAACAGATTAAAGCAGTACTGGTATTTCGCAATGAAGAGCTTGCTAAAGAACATTTGGCCAAGTTGCCTAAAGAATTTGAACTGCACAGGCTTAAGCCCGGCGACATGCGTGCCAAAGAAGAGTTTTTACGTGCGGCTATCAAACAAGGAGCGCTCGAGCTCTATTTAGACGCCGATGC
Organism: Trueperaceae bacterium; assembly: GCA_030147925.1. Taxonomy (GTDB): domain Bacteria; phylum Deinococcota; class Deinococci; order Deinococcales; family Trueperaceae; genus JASBUK01. Next base: position 16,198 of record JASBUK010000080.1, on the reverse strand, counting down.
CAACCTGCAAGCTGCTGCACATCACAGCACAACTGAGGCACTTAGCTATGTCCTGTCGTTTAAGCGGGAGATCGCCTGTATTTGATTTGGTAAAAAGAAAAACTAACGAGCCTAGTAAGGGATACTAAGCCCCAAACGATACCAAAGACCATCGGCATAGCCAAGCGTGGCGCTAAAGCTGAGTGGTGCGCCGTAATTAAGCACAGTATCTAAAGACAAGCTGAGGTCTGCACCAAGGCCCGGGCTCGATCCCAACCAGGTTCTGAGTCTGGGGTTAAGGGTCAAACGTTCAAGGGCATAAAGACCATCATCGTAACGCTGCGCCAGGGCAAAACTGCGGCGGTAGCCAGCGCTGAACATAGCTCCCCAATTACCATCTAAACTTATAGGAATATTCCAGGCAGGCCGATAACCCGCTCTTAAGGCAAACTCCAGCGTGCCCTGCTCCACAGGCTGGTAGTTTGAGACATCCAGCCAGGCTCCCTGTGAGGGTCCACTACTACTTGCAGTCCACAAGCCGGTCATAGCTGCTCGCAAACCCCGGCTGCGATAACCATAAAAATCTGCCCGCTGATTGCTGATTGCTGCCTCGGCATAACCCTCAAATTGCCAGTTGCCATAAGACTGCAAATAGACTGTGCCCAGCTCCAGATTAAGGCGACTAGTCCAGGTATCGAGCGGCAAGCTTGCCCTCAGCGAACCCTTAAGTCCAAAAGCCGTCTCTACACTGGGGGCAAGATGAGCTTCTTGCGGCCACAGACCCGCCCGCAGACCAAAACCAAGCGGGTATTGAGGCTGAAAGGCATTGAGTAGGCTGTTAGCTTTATAGCGATAGTTAAAATTTAGATAAGCACCGCCAAGATAGCCTGTCAAACCACTGTCATAGCCAGCAACAAAGTCGTAGCTGTGCTTGCCCGAATCATCCTGACCCAAAATTGCGGCGCTGGCCGCCAGTCTGAGAGGGTCAAGACTTACCGACGCACTAAGCGGCAGCCAACCATAAGGCGCTAAGCTCGACCAGGGTGAATAAGTTTGCTTTTCAAAAGCTTTATTATCTCTGAATGTTGTAGCTATAGTTTGGGGCTCGAGCCTCGTTACTACACCCTCTAAAGGCTCAACTGCGGCGATGTTATACCCTTCACCATTCAACTCCTGATACCAGATACGATTTTGACCCACTTCGGGGCTAAAAGCACCTCCCAGGGTATTGCTTAGTTGCCTCAGACTCCCCTCGGCAAGATTCAGTTCGTAAAGGTCAAACACGCCTCCAGGCGTCCGGTCTGAGCGAAAGACCAAGCTATGCTCGCCACGCCAGACAGGTTCTAAGTCTTGTGCTGCATCCTGGGTCAGATAGCGCAAGTAACCACTTTCCAAGAGCGCTAAGTCCACAAAACCCTGGCGCCACATACTTAGAGCAATTTGCCCCTGCTCACTCACCGCCAAACCTACGATGTGCTCGCCTGCCGGAGCCTGCCACACGGTATTAACCACTTGGTCGGCGCACCAGCGTTTTAGTTGCGAGCCATCGGCAACGGTGTCGCGCACAAAGAGGACGCAAGCATCAGGGCTAACAGCAAGCAGTCTGGCTCTGGCGCCACTGGTAAGCTGCCGTTCCCGCCCGGTAGTTATGTCAAGTGCAAAAAGTTCCGAGAATGTCGTGCCCGGTCTTTTTAGTAAGCGTGCATAAACAAGCGTTCTTTCATCAAGCCAAGCGATTTTAGCGGGCCAACGGCCAGCAATAACTTGTCTTGGCTCTGCCAAACCAGCGGCAAGGTCGGCAATCACAATGGCCGGGGGCCAGGACACCCAGGCAAGTTGTTTTTCGTCAGGGCTCAGCGCCGGTGCAGCCGTATACCAGCCCGTATCAGTCAGGCTTTCTCCGGCATTAGTTAAGGCGGCTCGAGCTTCGGCCTGGGCTCTTACAAGCTGTCGCCAGGCTTCCCACTCGCTGGCGAGATTGCTGCCTACTGCCTGCTGCCAGGCCTGGGCAAAGCTTGTAAACAAATTGCGCTCATTGTAGCGGCGCAAGGTCTTAAGAACGGCCTCAAAGCCGTACTCCTCAATCAGATAAGTCACAAAGCCTGCACCCAGCAGATAGCGCGTCTGACCGCCAGGCCAATCACTGTAACTAATCAGGCCGGCTTCGGTCAGTGTCGGCCAGTTCTCAGCTAAGGCGAGACTTTGCAGCAGGCCAGTCGTGCGGGCGTCATTCAAACGTCCGCCCTCACTAAAGCGCGATTCGGCCCAGGTGGCAATGCCTTCTAAAAACCAGCTTGGCGGAACCGGAGCTACCCGGCTACCGACAAGACCGGAAGACCGGAACAAATCCTGTTTACTTCCTTCGATGTAGCTTAGTTGCAGGCTATGGGTCAGTTCGTGTAGCAACAGCAGATAGATTTCGTCCCGGGTACGAAGACCCACCTCATCGCCGGGAAAAAGTGCGGGCAAAGCCACCTGCGGACGCGGTAAGGGTGGCGCCACCGCATTATAAATATCGCTGGAATCATCAATCTTTAGAGTGATCTGTGGCGGCACAAAATCAAACAGGGGGATGAGTACATCTAGAGCGTTTTCGGCTTCGCTGGCTACCCGCTGGGCATAGTCGGCAAGTTCAGGCGTTTCATAAAGAACACGCAGCCTTGGCGTCACTAGTTCTTGGGTGGCTAAGGCGAAAGAACCGAGCAACAGCAAAGACAACAGCAAAGCACGCACACTCCAAAGTATACGGTTTTGTTAGTATCAATAAAAACAATCGGATTTTAGACTAAGGCAAGCGCATTATAGATTTATCGTCACAGACACAAACAACCTTTCGGAGCGCCCTTGATATCACTGGCTTTATGGCAGAGTTTGGGTCAAAACGTCACGATTCTAGAATGTTCACATAAGCATTTCAGAGCTTTTCGCTTAGAGACGGTTGTCTCATTTAGTCGTCCCAGCTGCTATAGTTGCGGTGTTTGCCTTATGCTCGAGCCCATAATTGATAGACAAAGGAAATTAGTGTGAGTTTATGCCGGTTTTTATCGTTGACAAACCTCTTAATATGAGCTCGCACGATGTCGTGTCACGAGCGAGAAAGCTCTTAAAAACTCGACGCGTAGGCCACGCGGGTACACTCGACCCACTGGCAACCGGAGTGCTGGTGCTGCTAACCGAAGAAGCCACCAAGCTCTCCCCTTTTTTGACCGCCTCTAGCAAACACTATCTGGCCTGGATATCCTTTGGTGCCAGCACACCTACACTCGACGCCGAAGGTCCAATTGATCACTACAGCAATGCTTTAGAGCTGACTACCGATGAGATAGCAGCGGCGCTGCCACCCTTTTTGAGCCTTAGCGAGCAGCTACCCCCGCAGTATTCGGCCATTAAAAAGGGCGGGGTCAAAGGTTATGAGGCGGCCCGGCAGGGTAAAAAGCTCGAGCTCAGTGCTCGAGCCGCCGGTTATGAGCAAATGACTTTGTTGGATTTTGCCGCTAAGCGCGAAAACTTAGCGCAACATTTCGGCTTTTCTGCCGAACATCAGGATTGGCGTCCGCAGCCACAAGGCATTAGCTTTGCTCTGCCGGAGACCTTGGGAGATTTTCCTACGGCCTTGTTTTCTCTTAAGGTCACAGCCGGTACCTATATCCGCGCCTTTGCCCGAGACTTGGGTGCTTCGCTAGGACAAGCCGCCCACCTAAGCGGCCTGGTGCGCACCAGAGCAGGTAAGAACGGGCTCGAGCAAGCCATTAAACTTAAAGACATAGCCACTGCTCCAGGTCTATCCATGACCGAGGCTCTACCCTATCCGCTCATCGGCTTAAACGAACGTGACAGTCAGCGGGTACGCCAGGGACAGCGGCTCAGTTTAGAGCTAGATGAACGCGTCGGCTTAATTGACCCAGAGCAAAAGCTCGTGGCGGTAGCCGAAACCCAGCAGGGCAAAATGCGGCTGCTGCGTGTCTGGCAAGACCAGTAGGCTTTTGCTGAGTAAAGCTTTCCTTAACTGCTAAAAGCTTTTGGCCCAGGTCATTAAATCTATCAACGTGCCCAATCGAGATCACGACTTATAAGCAGTTCGGTCATTTCGGCATGATGCGCGTTCTTCATCGCAATAGTCTCTGTATCAAAACCTTGGCGCGTAGCCAATTCGTGAATCTCATCGGCGTTGTCGTAAGTCATTAGAAAGTCCCCAGCGGCTGCAGCCGCCACCGTGAAAAGTCTTTCATGGTCAAGCTCAAAGTGAGTATAGAGGCGGCTTCCCGCCTTCTTTCCCCCAGCCGTGTAAGGTGGATCAATGAAAAATACAGCCTCATCATCTTCTGACAACTGCTCAATTACACCAATGCCGTCCCCCTGCATAAAATCAATGCGCTCCCGAATGCTGAAAATACCTCGGATGCGCTTTGCAAGCGTTTCGGGATACCAGCGCGAAGATATGCCCTTACCATTTTCACCATTCTTGATAACTCCAGAGCCGGGTGCAAGAATGCCACCGCGGTTTACCCGATTTCTTAGGATAGTTTTGAAGGCGTGCTCTTCGAGCGACAAATCCTCTTGTTCAATGACGGACTGTACATTATCTGGCGTTAATTCGAAGTGCAGGATACGCTGTGCCAACCATTCAGCGCTCTCACTCAGACATACGCGCCACACCATCGCCACGTCGCCATCCAGTTCCACCATTACCACACGCTCGGCCAGTTTTTCCGCAGCTACGGTCAGACTCACAATGCCGCCACCACAAAAGGGTTCAACCAATGTGCCGGGTCGTTTGGGCAGGTTGAGAATCCACTGACGCACGCGCGGCACCAGCCATGTCTTTCCACCCGGATACCGGAAGGGGCTGAGGTGTTTTACAGAAGCGACATTAACAATGGTCTTTGTTGTCAGTTTTGGAAACAAAGGAGGCTGTACTTGTGTGCTCATCAGGTCAATCTATCGTCTAAGATCGTGTAAGTATCAGATGCATTTTCATTGTCGAGCTTATCATCCAGTTTTTCTTGCAGGTGTTTAACGAAAGTCTCTTGCGCGCCAATCTTCGGCGTCGAGATTTTCGATAGTGCCAGCTCGAAATCAGTGTAAACCGTTTTATAGCTTTCTAAGTAATAACGTTTTCTGTGGGGGTCGTGTTTAAGATCGTACAACAACCACGCCATTTTTGCATTTTCCCGATCGACCTCGGGCAACTCAGGAAGCTCGTTGTAGAAGTCCTTGTGCAATGCGACCGCTTGCTTTTTTCCCCATGCGTTGAGAATTGCCCCCTTATACAACAATTGCGGCAGTAAGCGCTTGCGAGAAGACGATAGATAATCAGCGCGGGGATAATTCGGTTGGCCACGCCAATCCATATTGCCGTGGCTGCTCGGTGCTTCCATATAATGCTCAAACGGCAACCGTACATTGCCGGAAATATAGACCGCCTGCACTTCAAGTGAGCCGAAATCTATAACTTGCCCTTTATTGTCGTAAGCAACGATCACGACATCGATATTCCCGGCCGATTTTCCCTCTCCATCCTTTAGCTGCACTTCCGTCAGGGTCGTCCAGTTAGTGTCTTGCGGGAAAACAAAAGCAGCTGCCTCTTGAGCGATCAACCAGCCTTCTCTGAAACGTATGGGACAGGTAATAGCCACATGACTGCTGTTGTGAATGCTGCAAACTCCTAAGGGGTCGTTGGCCTTATCCTTTGTACAGTTTGGGACCTTGTTATTGAAGGGGCAGAGCTTGTTATTCCTGTAGCGCTGTGCTTCGGTGCTGTCATTATCGATTGGGAAGCCAAAAACCTCGGCTAGTGGCTGCTCGGACATAAGTTATTCTCGCACAAATTTCGTCCAGATTTCAGTATGAATATAGAGTGTATGGGGTGCAGGGCCTTTTCACTTTAGGTAGTAAATAGCGTGTTTATGGACACTGCTTTAACGTTGGATTGCGTTTGTCTGTTGCTAATCGGCTTCTTCCTATCCTAAAACAGGCTTGAGTCACATAATTATGCGGGGTTGTCTAAAGAATATCTACCGCTTGTGCTGTGAGTGGCATAAATACTTATTGTGATGTTCCGATATAGATATTTGCTTCTGAGGCATATTCCTCTTCGTGATTGTGCCGAAACTAAAATTTACAACACTTTGGCATTGACCAGGCCTTGCTTTAAACTATTCAAAAAAGGAGACAGACTGTGAATATTGGTATCCCCAAGGAAGTCAAGCGTCATGAGTACCGTGTATCTGCCACCCCCGGTATTGCTCGAGCCTTTATTGAGCACGGCCACCAGGTCTTTGTGGAAAGTGCTGCAGGTGAGGGCAGCGGTTTTAGCGACAGTGAGTATGAGGCACAAGGCGCTAACATAGTTGATAATGCCGCCGAAGCCTGGGCGCAGGACATGGTGCTAAAGGTCAAGGAGCCGGTTAGCCAAGAATACGGCTTTTTGCGTGATGACCTTTTGCTTTTTACCTATCTTCATTTGGCAGCAGACAGGCCACTGACCGAAGCGCTACTTAAATCCGGCACTACCGCCATCGCTTACGAAACAGTACAACTTAGCAATGGCAGCCTGCCCCTATTAGTACCCATGAGTGAAGTAGCGGGCCGCATGGCTCCACAAGTGGGCGCTTATCACTTAGAGAGATTTTTAGGCGGACGCGGGCTCTTGCTTGGTGGTGTCCCTGGAGTGCAAGCCGGCGAAGTGGTCGTTCTAGGTGGAGGTGTGGTAGGCACCAATGCCGCCAAAATTGCTCTGGGTCTGGGAGCCCGAGTAACCATTATCGACGTCAGCCACAGCCGCTTGCAGTATCTTGACGATGTTTTTGGAGGTCGCATCCAGACCTTGGCCAGTAATCCCGCCAATATTGCCACGATGGTAACTAGGGCTGACCTCTTGATAGGCGCGGTGCTGATACCCGGGGCTCGAGCCCCGCACTTGGTCAGCAAAGACATGCTAAAGATCATGAAACCCGGCAGCGTCATCGTAGACGTAGCCGTAGATCAGGGCGGCTGCATTGAAACCAGCAGACCCACCACTCACGACAATCCCACCTATGTTATTGACGATGTCATTCATTATGGTGTGGCCAACATGCCCAGCGCCGTACCCAATACCAGCACCACCGCTCTTTCTAATCAAACGCTGCCCTATGCGCTGGAACTGGCCAATAAGGGTATAAGCGCACTAAAACAAGACCCGGCACTGCTAAAGGGTCTGAATACCCATCAGGGACAACTAACTTACGCCGCTGTGGGCAAGGCTTTTGATATAGAAACCATCACTCCAGACAAAGCCCTTGCACATGAAGTTGGTGTCTAAAGAAGGACTCCTAGCAAGTGGTTAGTGGGAGGTAGAAACCAGGGATTTTCCAGGGGTGGCGTTCAGGCAATTGGGATTTGTCAACTCTTAAGCACTAACGCTCAAAAAGAACTCGGTGAGGAACTTTCTAGAAATGCTTTTCCCACTTACCACCAACTACTAACCACCTACCATTAACCATCACCGGCGATTCTCAAAAGCGTAGAGGGGAAAGTAAAATTTTGCCTCAGCGGAGCTTAGATAGCGCCTTGCGAATCAGCGCTTCAGCCGTAGCCTCGGGTTCTTTAAGTGCCAGCTCAGCAATCAGCGACTTTACCTGGGTTTCACGGTAGCCCAGTGCCAGCAGCGCTTCTACGGCATCTTCACCGGCCTGGGACATAAGTGCTGTGGGCCGTGCCCCGCCAGAGGCCGCCATCAGTTCCTCGGGCAATTTGTTGCGCAGCTCGAGCGCAATGCGCTCCGCTGTCTTCTTACCCACTCCCGGCGCACTGGCGAGCAGCCCGCTGTCACCTTGCAAAATCGCCCCGGCCAGGATAGTGGTGGGCATAGACGAGAGCATGGCTAAGGCCAGCTTGGGGCCAATTCCCGAAACAGAAATCAAGTAACTAAAAAGAGTGTGCATATCCCGGTCATGAAAGCCATAAAGCGCCAGCAATTCCTCTTTGACGACCAGATGGGTGTGCAAACGCAGAGCCGTGCCCACTTTGCAAGCCACCAAAGTGGATTTGGGCGCAAATACCTCCAGGCCGAAAGCACCTGCTTGCATAATCACACTGGATTCGCGTATTTCCGAGACAACGCCATCTAAAAAAGCAATCATAAGAAAAAACCCGCCGGGAATCTGAACTGAGCTGCAATCATTGTTTGGGCAACCGTTCTCTGCAATTATTTATCATTAGATTTCCCCAAAAAGCGGCGCAAAAATAGCTTCGTAGCTGATATCGGCTAAGGTCGCGCAGCCCGTTAAACGCATGGCATATTCCAGCTCGAGCTGCAAGTTAGCCAGGGAGCGGTCACTCTCCACTACTACCGCCTCGGCGCCAATAGCCAGATAGCGAAAGACATCGATGCCGCTGCGCACCGGTCCGCCCGCATAAACCGAGATCATACCGGCCACGGCGTCAAAAATATCCGGAAATATCTCGATGGTGGCGGGAGCGCCTAAAAAATAGCCTGCCCCGGCATGCACCACGATAGCCTCTAAGCCGGCTTCTACCGCAACTTCGGCATCGGCAGGGCTGCAAACACCGTAAAGCCACAAGGGACAACCTGCTGCCGCTCGCAACTCAGCTAAGTCTTCGCGGGTTTTAGGCCGCCACTCCTGCGTGCCAAAAGGCACCGTATCGGCCAAGACGGTCATGTCGAGCGCCAACGCCGCTGCGCCGCGCGCTACTAACTGCCGCAACTTGGGCATAAGCTGACCCATTTTCTCGGCTTTTAGCAAAGGCACGCCCCGGCTTAGCTCAAAGCCTTCCGGCTGATTAAGCAAAGCCGCCGCATCCACCAGACTCAGCGCCCCAAGCTCGAGCCCTGTTTTACCCGGCAATCCTTCTAACAGCGGGATTATCGGCGCGTCGCAATTTCTATTAAGCAAGCGGCAACTGCTATCGACCTGATGTACATCGTGCAGCAGCCTTGGCAGCAATTGGTAACTTTCCAGCACAGCAGTATCATGTTCAGACATTTGTCTGATGATATCAGTTTAGGAACGAGCGGCAGGAAAACGTTGCTTATAAGGCGACATCTTGGCAAAACAGCACTTTGGTTTTAGTGACAGTGCGCTAAAATACAAAGACAAGGAGACCTCATGCGCCATATAAGATTAACCAGCGGCCTCATCTTCTTTTGGGCATTCTTTGCGCTTAGTTTCGCGCAAAGTTTACCACGTGAGGTACGCACAAAAATTCTTGAATCCGTCGTGCAGATCATCCCCTGGGATGACACAAATCGGCAGCTCGTGCCCTGGTCCGGCTCGGGTACGATCATCAGTCCTGAGGGTTACATCCTGACAAATTTTCATGTCGTAGGTGATGTGGACACGCGGCAGTACTTTGAGTGGCAGGCGATTTACATCACTCGTCCCGAAGCCCCGGATCAAGAACCACAATTTAGTTATTGGGCACGTTATATAAACGGCGATGCCAGCACTGATTTAGCCATTATAAAAATCGAGCAGTTTACCGATGAAAGCCCTATCCCCGATTCACTTAGCTTTCAGGCCATGCCCGTGGGAGACTCCAACACCCTGCTGCCCGGCGACCTTATTACCGTGGTTGGTTATCCCGGTATTTCCGGCTCAACCATCACCTTCACCGCCGGTCTGATGAGCGGTTGGGTAGGTGAAGATTTCGAGTCGGGCGGCAAGCAGTGGATCAAGACCGATGCCAAAATTGCCCGGGGTAACTCCGGTGGTGCGGCTTTTAATGAACGCGGCGAACTAATTGGTGTACCGACTGCCGGGATTAGCCTCTTGGAAGATGAGCTTTACGAAGAACAGCTCTATGTCAGGCCAATCAGTCTTGCCTGGGCGCTGATAGGACCAAATGTGCCGACTGTGGTTCGAGCTGACCCCAGTCCTGTAAACAGAACAGCAGTTTCTAACGCTGGCACGGCTCAGCCAAGCGGCAGCTACGGGGCCATTACCCTTGGCAGCAGCATAAGCGGAGCCATTGCCAACAAGACCGGAGAGGAAACCTTTGTCTTTCACAGCTATACCGTCGAGGTGCCTGCGGGTTTAGAGCAACTTACCATCAGCGTAGACGGCGGTGGCCGTGATGTGGATATGGCGGTCAAGGCTGGTTCGGAAATTCTTGATTATAACGACGTGGACTACCTCGATGACAGCACCGCCACTAGCGCCAGCTATACCTACAACAACCCCTCAGCCGGGACTATTTACATAGATGTGGTGAATTTGCTCGAGCAACCCATTAACTACACGGTGTCAGTGACCGCCACCGGCACAAATGTTCCAAGCACCATAGTCGCAAACACAACCGCGTCCAGCACCATCGGCACCATCCAGATCGGTGGATCCGCTAGCGGCAGCCTTGCTGGAATCAGCGAAGCAGTTAGTTATCACACCTATATACTCGACGTTCCTAGCGGCACGCCCCGCATAACCATCAGCATGAACGCCGACATGGACTTAGACTTAGCTGTTAAATTCGGTTCGGAAATCAGCAGCTATAATGATCAGGATAACGGCGGGGACTGGACCTACCGCGATAACAGCCTGTCCAACAGTGCGCAGTTTGTCATAGACAATCCACAAGCGGGGCGCTGGTATATTGATGTGTTTAACACCTTAGAGCCCGCCGTCATCGGGAGCTATAAGCTGGATATTAAGTAATGCGTTTCTACCGCGAAAGCTATGATTGAAGTCAGTAATTTGAGCAAAGCCTTTGGCAAGGTTAAGGCTGCCGACAAACTTAATTTTTCAGTGCAGGCAGGAGAAATCTTTGGTCTGCTTGGCCCTAATGGGGCTGGCAAAACCACCACGCTGCGCATCTTAGCCACGCTGCTCAAAGCCGATGCGGGCAGCGCTACGGTAAACGGTTTTGATATCAACAAAGAATCCGAGCAAGTCCGCACCAGCATCGGCGTGGTCAACGGCGGCATGGGGCTTTATGACCGCTTGAGCGGCAGCGAGGTTCTCTATTACTTCGGCAAACTTTATGGCATGAAGCGTCAAGCGATTGAAAAGAGGATTCTTGAGCTTGACGAACTGCTCAAACTGGGTGACACGCTAACGCGACGTTGTGGCAGTTTTTCTTCGGGCATGAAGCAAAAAATCGTTATTGCTCGAGCCCTTTTGCATGACCCATCAATCATCTTCTTTGATGAGGCGACCTCAGGACTGGATGTGATGGCGCGGCGCGCCGTGCTGGATTTTGTCAAGAATTATCCCAGTGAAGACAGAGCAGTAATCTATTCCACCCATGTCATGGGTGAAGTCGAGGAGCTATGTGACCGGGCAGCCATCATCTACCAGGGCAAAATCATTGCCCAAGACAGCACCCGCGCCCTGCTGGGGAAAGCCCAGGCAAGCAATCTCGAACAGGCTTTCTTTACTATTGTCGAAAGCTCCGGGCTAGTTCCTGCTGTGGAGGCCAGCGCATGAGGCCGGAAATGATCCTACATATCACCCGCAAGGAAATCTTGTCTACTTTGCGTGACCGCCGGGCTATTATTTCCAATCTGCTCATTCCCTTTTTGATCCTGCCGCTGGTCATGCTGGGTTTGCCCGTCTTTCTAGGTGGCCTCTTTGAGCGAGAAAGCCAGACGATCAGCGAAATTGCCGTTGTCAGCCTGGTCAATTTGCCTGCGGATTTGCGCCAGCAGCTTGAGGCGCAAAATCTAGCCTTTAGCGAAGTCACCGACCCTTTTAGCGTGGTGGAAAGTGGTGACTATCAGGCAGCTATTGCCATCGAAGCGGGCTTTGCCGAAGCCCTTGAAAGTGGTGGCAAAGCCACTTTGACTCTTTATAGCAAAAGGGGCAATCTGCGCAGCGAGCTCATTGCCAGCAAGGTCGAAAATGCCGTGCGTGACTACCAGCAAACGATTGTCGCCGAGCGGCTTAAAGCCGCCGGACTCGATGTGGCTGTGCTTACGCCCATAGAGCTCAGTGCGGTTGACGCCAGCTCGGCGGCGGAGCGGGCCAGCGGTTCTTTTGGCTGGTTGATTCCCTTCTTTATCGTGATCTGGACCTTAGCCGGAGGGCAAATGACCGCCATCGACGCTACAGCTGGCGAAAAGGAGAGGGGTACGCTGGAAGTGCTCTTGGTCAGTCCTGTACGCCGTATAGAGGCGGTAATGGGTAAATTTTTGGCCACTATGCTCTTTGGTTTGACGGCAGCACTGATGGCTATTCTTGGCTATGTTCTGGGCGGAACTGTCATGCGCCGCTTCTTTGGCGCTCAGCTTGGTGATGAAGGCAGCGAAATCGTTACGCTGCTGGGCGGTTCTCTTAGCATCGATCTCATATCGATACTGCTGCTTATCATCAGCAGTCTGCTCTTAGCCGCTTTGATTGCCGCGCTGCTGATTGGCATCACCATGTTCGCCCGTTCCTTTAGAGAAGCACAGACCTATGTGGCGCCGTTAAGTTTTATTCTGATTATCCCAATTGTAGGCCTGCAATTTGCCGACTTTTTCAGCTTTAGCTCACTGATTTACCTGATACCGATTCTTAACACCATGCTGCTGATGGATGAAATCGTCAAAGGCAGCATCCCGCTCGTGCCGCTTTTGCTTACCTGGGGCTCGAGCTTGGGTTTTGCTGCCATTTTTTTAGATTTTGCCTATCGCAGCTTTAAGCGCGAAGACGTGTTGTTTAGAACTTAGCCTGCTTCAACCTCGCTGTCTGTTATCGACTGACGATAGGGCGTGTCCACCGGTCCCTTGCCGGGGATGCGCCCATAAATTTCGGCCAACTCGCGCAATTGCGGGGCAATCCAGTATTCCAGTTGCTCGGGGGTAAAGCGCCAGCTCCAGTTACCGGCAGCCTGTCCGGGGATGTTCATACGTCCACTGGAATCTAAGCGCAACACGTCTTGTAAGGGCACTACGGCAATGTCCGCGACCGAGGCAAAGGCTAAGCGCAGCAAATCCCAGACGATGTTGTGGTCATCTCTGGCTAGATAGCGGCGCACAAAATCCCTTTCCTTTTCCGGTGCCTTTTGATACCAGCCCAAGGTGGTGTCATTGTCGTGAGTGCCGGTATAGACCACAGAGTTTTTAGGATAGTTGTGCGGCAAATAGGGGTCTGAGGCATCGGCGGCAAAGGCAAACTGCAAAACCTTCATACCGGGGAGGTCGTTATTATCGCGCAAAGCCTCGACTTCCGGGGTGATAACCCCTAAGTCCTCAGCAATAATCGGCAGTTCGCCCAAAGCGGCCTTAATAGCATCAAAGAAATCCTGGCCGGGACCTTTGACCCAGCGCCCCTTGACGGCGGTGGGCTCGCTGGCTGGAATCTCCCAGTAGGCTTCAAAACCCCGAAAGTGGTCCACCCGAATCATGTCAACAAGCTGTAAGCTAGCCTTAAAACGGCTAATCCACCAGGCGTAGCCACCCTCTTTCATGGGCTTCCAGCGATAAAGCGGGTTACCCCAACGTTGACCGGTCTCGCTGAAATAGTCTGGTGGCACCCCAGCAATGACCGTGGGATTGCCAAGTTCATCGAAGTAAAACAGTTCGGGGTTGGCCCAGGCATCGGCGGAATCGTAGGCAATAAAGATAGGAATGTCGCCAATGATCTTTATGCCCCTATCGTTAGCATAGCTTTTTACCGCTAACCACTGCTTGAAAAACAGCCACTGCCAGTACTTTTGCCGCTCGATTTCGTCAGCGAGTTTTTCCTGCCAGGCTGTGATGGCCTGGGGTTGACGCGAGCGGATATCCGCTTCCCATTCGTTCCAGGGTCGTCCGCCATGCGCCTCTTTAACGGCCATAAACAAAGCAAAGTCAGCCAACCAGTTAGACTCGCGGCAAAAGTTATCAAAAGCCTGTCGCTGCGCTTTAGTAGCCGATTGCTTAAAGGTCTCAAACGAGTGCCTAAGCACTCGGAGTTTGTAGTCGATCACCGCACCATAGTCCACCCGCTCAGCTGAAAACTCCGGTGATGCGTCCAGCAGTTGCGCGTCTAAGAGGCCTTGTTCGGTCAAAAGTTCAAAATTAATGAGATAAGGATTACCGGCAAAGGCGCTAAAACACTGATAGGGGCTATCGCCATAACCTGTGGGCCCTAAGGGCATCAGTTGCCAGAGTTGCTGACCGGCAGCCGCCAAAAAGTCCACCCAGTCATAGGCTGCCTGCCCCAAGTCGCCGATGCCATAACGGCCCGGCAGCGAGCTAGGGTGCAGCAGGATGCCTGAACTGCGAGTAAATGCCATAGATTACCTCCACATCTTGATTTTCATCTGTCTTGTTACTCAACAAGACGGCCTCAAACGTTGTCTATATTAACGCCTGTAGCTGTCTCTAAGATAGGGACAGACGCGCTGGCTGCCAGTGGCAAGCGCAGTGTAAAGCTCGAGCCCTGCCCCAGCACAGTCTGCACCGAAATCTCTCCGCCTAAAAGTTGGCTAAAACGTTTGCAAAGCGACAAGCCCAAACCGCTGCCCCCATAGGAGCGGGTGTTTGAACCGTCAGCCTGGGTAAAGGCGGCAAAAATATTAGTCAATTTTTCGGGGGCAATGCCTACCCCGGTATCCGTAACCCGGAAAACCACCTGGCCACCCATATCACCTTTAAGGCGCTGCGCCGATAGGGTAATCTTGCCCCGCTGAGTAAACTTTGCGGCGTTATCCAGCAAATGATGAAGCACTAAACGCAAAATTTTGCCGTCGCTATAAAGCATGCCCAGGTTTTTTTCCAGCCCGAGCTTAAGCACGTTGTCATTTTGGCTGATACGCGCACGCATATTCTCGGCAAGCTCCTCTAGCAACGCTGTGATATCGAGTTGCGTAGGCTTTAGCTCCACGCTGTCTGACTCTAAGGCCACATAGTTCAAGATGTCGTCAATTAAATCCAGCAAATGCCAGCTCGAGCTCTGAATGTCCCGAGCATAACTCAGTTGCGTTTCACTAAGCGGGCCGACAAGTTTAGCGCTCAACAGTTCGGAAAAACCAATGATTGCCGTTAAGGGCGTTCTTAGCTCATGGCTCATGCTAGCTAGGAATTCGGTTTTGGCAACGCTGGCCGCTTCGGCTGCTTCTTTGGCCTGCCTAAGTTCACTCTCTACTCTAACTTTGCTGGTCACATCACGAATCAGCACAACCTGACCTTGCCTCTGCCCTGCTCGCAACAGTGGTTCTGTCTTAAGCCTATAAAAGCGTTCTCCAGCTACAATAACTTGATTTGTTTCTTTTAGTTCTTCGCTTGTTTCGAATCCTTGGATCCAATTTGCATAAACAGTTTGGAGTTGTAGACCCAAAATTCTCTTTCTGTCCCACAGCAAAAATTTTACTGCCGCTGGGTTAAGATCTACAATCTTGCCAGTTTTATCAGTGACCAGCACACCGTCACTCATGCTGTTTAATACCGCACTACGAGCTGTAGGAACAACATCAAAGAGTTGCTCCCGAAATACTCCCCAAGCCAAAAACAAGGCTCCTAAGGCAGCAGCTCCAGGTGAAAAATCAAAAGAACTTATCCCTAAGACATAAGTAACATTGGCAACAAAAGGTAAGGAAAGTCCCAGTGTCAAAGCCCAGCCGTGTCCTTCATAACGCTGAGGTTTTTGCCAGATTGCTTTAAGCAAAAGAGTAAAGCCCAACATGCTCAGTAGATAGGAATAGGATGTATGAAGCCAAAACCATGGACCGTAGATAAGTGAAAGGCGCTCACCGTCAAAACCAGCACTAATCCAAAAAAGGCCATGCCAGCCGTTGGTCCAAACTATCAGTAGGGTAACAAACGGAAATAAAGATAGCACCGCCCAACCCCAGCGAGGTATTTGCCAGTCTGCTTGCTTAGTAGCAAATATTAACCAACTTAGTGGCAAAAGCACAATGCCTAAATACTGCACACGTGCCCAGAAAAGTGCCGCAGATAAAGATAGGCTGCCCAATTCCAAGGCGTAAGCAAACAGCCACAGGCTCGAGCTAAACATCAGCAGAGCCAACCCTGGAGCACGTTTTCGCCAGATGAGCAGGCTTAGTGCCAGTGAAATGAGCGATGCCACTAAAAGCCACGGAGTAGGAGTAAAAGAAGTCATCGCGGCGTCATGCTAACTTTCCCATCCTTACTGTTTTCTTACAACCTATTTACTGATAGCATTTGCATCAAATATACCCACAGTGATGAAAGGTCTGCTGAACATCAAGCGGGGTAACAGCAAGGACAGCGTCAGAGAAGGCGAGCATGAGCTCAGGAATAAGTGAGGGTCTAAGCTGTTTGAGGAAAGCTTTG
>JASBUK010000145.1 GCA_030147925.1 Trueperaceae bacterium | reverse complement strand
AGTTTTAACGCTGGCTACGCCGAGGCTTGGGCTTGGCGTGGGCGTTTGGAGCTCGAGCAACAAAATTACCAGGCCGCAGCAGAATTTTTTGGCAATGCCGTTAATCTCGATCCAGGCAATGCCGCTTATCGCAGCAATTTGCGCGAGGCCCAGCTTAATTTGCAGCGGCTTGCCGAGCAAGCGGCTGCCAGTGTCGCAGTTGTAGAACCCACAGCCGAACCACAAGCCGAGAATGTGGCTGAAATTAGCGATGAAAATGACGAGACCGCGACAGCTCCAGCCGAAACGACCTTAGCGGCAGTTGAAGCAGATACCGGAGTGATAGCTGTCGCTACCGAGGAATTAGCGACTATACCCACACCGTCACCCCCTGACGAAGCCGAAGTGACTGCTGGCGGTGGACAGATCGTGCTGCTCGATGTCACCGTTACTCACGAAGGAGACTTTGAGTCCGGCAAAAGGGCATTTGCCAGCTTTGGGCTGCCAAGCGATTTGCCAAGCAATATGTCTGCACCGGTCAACTATGCGACGGGAACGCTTTATCAACGTGTGGAAGTGCTTAATAAACCCAGCTATTTAACCGTGCAATATCAGCTTTGTTTTTTACAGGGTGAAGACAGCCCGACAAAACAAGCCTGTAGCGATAAAGCCGGTTTGAAATTTGCGCAGAGTGGTGTCTATGAATACAGCCAGCCGATGTATTTACTGGACCGTTACACTGCCGTTGACTGGCGGCGCAGTCTCAGCTCCTTGCAACTGGTGCTAAACGATAATTTTGGCGTGCCGGTTGACAATCGCTTTGGTTACAGCGGCAAGTGGTACGGCAGCCCGATTTTTGATCTTTATTATCCGATAGTGATTCGCTATAAGGCAGTACTGGTACCGCCGGGCGAAAGTTTTGCAGGTTGGCCCTGAGATAAGTACATAACATCTCGGGCTGGGCTTGCGTTTGGGCTCGTGCTGATATATCCTAATATCCGGATATTAGGATATATGAAAAAGCACCCGCTAGCCCTACCACCCAATGCCAGTGAGCTTAGTACCGTCGTCAAAACTTTTAAGGCGCTGGCTGATGAAACTCGCACCCAAATTATCTTGTTGCTCGGCGAGGGTGAGCGAGCGGTACACGACTTGGTGGAGATTCTTAACTCACCACAAAGCACCGTTTCGCGACACCTGGCGAATTTGCGTGCGGCTGAACTGGTGACGACCCGCCGTGAAGGAACCAGCGTGTTTTATCGCTTGGCCGACTCGCATGTTGCCGACCTGGTGCGCCAGGCCTTTGCTCATGCCCAGCACGAAAGTTTGGGTTTGCCCGACCACGACCTAAATACCGAGAAACAGAAAGTTTAAGATGCAGGCGTTTGCAGCCTTTCGTAGCCTGAAAAACCCTGTTTTTGCCCAGCTTTATGCCGCCCAAACCATCAGCTTGTTTGGCGATGCGCTTACCTGGGTGGGTTTGGCGCTGCTGGCCTTTGAGCTGGCCGGTAAAGATGCCGCCGTTATTCTCAGTATGGCCCTGACCTTGCGTGTGGCGGCGTTTGTGGGTTTGTCGCCCATTGCCGGAGCGCTGGCAGACCGCTTTAACCGCAAGATGTTAATGGTTAGTGCAGACTTGGCTCGGGTTGTTGTTGTTGGGCTTATCCCCTTTGTAACAGAGGTCTGGCAGGTTTATGTGCTTATTTTTATGCTGAACTCCTTCACGGCGTTTTTTACCCCCACCTTTCAGGCGACAATTCCGTTTGTGGCAGATAAAGACCAGTACCCTCAAGCTATAGCTCTTTCTGGAGCCACCTATGAAATTCTGGGAGTTTTGGGGCCTGGGGTTGCTGGTGGTGTGGCGGTGCTTTTTGGCAGCAGAGGCATCTTTTGGGTGGACGCGATAACTTTTTTGATTTCCGGACTGCTCATCTTAACTTTGCCCAGGAATTTGCAGGTAAGTAGGGCAGAGGTTGAACCAGAATCTGTAGCTAAGACGCTTCGCGATATCAAAGAAGGTACGACCCGATTGTGGCGCGATGCGCTGATACGTTATGCGCTGGTGCTCGAGCTGGTCGCTGCTGTTTCCGGAGCCTGGGTGCTGGTCAATACGGTAGTCTATGTCAAAGAAGGCTTGAGCCTTGGCGACATATCCTATGGCTGGCTGATGGCGGCTTTTGGCGTTGGTGCCACCTTAGCTGCCCTGGCACTGGGGGCTTTCGAGAAGCGTTTGCCCCGCACCACCTTTATATTGTTAGGGGCACTATTAAGCACCCTGGCAATCTTACCGGCTAATTGGCTGCCCCTGGCGCCGCTCATGTTATTTTGGCTTATTGCCGGAGCCGGGCAAAACTGGGTCAATTTGCCAACGCAAACGCTTATTGCTGACCGCACCCCAGAACATTTACAAGGACGCGTCTACGGTGCGCATTTTGCCTGGAGCCACCTGTGGTGGGCAGGCGCTTATCCTCTAGCAGGTTGGCTGGGCAGCAGTTTCCCTGGGCTGTCATTTCTTTATGGTGGACTCATTGCCCTGGTTTTATTGCTGGTCTTGCACTTAAGCTTGTACCCGGCTACAAATAAAGTTGCCTCGGCATCGTTGCTAAAGCGCTAGGAGGTAGGTGGTTATACCGATTCCGTTTAAAAGCCGAATTAATTTCGGCTTTTAAAGGCGAGTAGAACGAGACGAATCGAACCGAGTGCCTTTCATGACACTTAAGGAATTAATCGGATTCAGTATTAACTAGCAAAGTCTAAGAATTGCGCTGGTGATTAAGACTCAATATCAGACCAAAGCTTGCTCAGTCTAGGCTTCAAGGGGAGCTTGTCCATCCCCAAACTTAAAAGACCAGGTAGCTATATCAGCGTAAGCGTCAAAAACTGTGGTAAGACAACCAGATAAAACGTAGGAAAGGCCCTGTTGGGAGATTTTCAGCTCGAGCCCCTTATCCTTGACACAGACTTCACAACCAAAGGATTCAAGCTTTTTTGTTAAAGCATCCAATCGTGACGCTGAGGCATCCGCTTTGAGCAGGGCATAGCTGTGGTGTGTCAACGCTTACCTCCGGGTACTGGTATTAAGCTTTTAACCTGATAACTAGCTTAATATTTCAGTTCGGCTTTGGGAATGAATATTCTCATAAAGGGCCCAAAACACCGAATTCAACCGCAAGAAATGGATAGACCCACAAGCTCAAGACGTCTATCCTAAAAGCGTGAGGTCAAGATGATGTCCATGCCAATTGTGTCAAAGATGCATTTGTCTGAAGCTGAACGCTGGCAAGCAGTATTGGAGCGCAGCACTGCAGCTAAGGATTACTTTGTCTACGCTGTAAAAACCACCGGCATCTACTGTCGCTCTAACTGTCCCTCAAAGCGTCCCAAACGGCAAAACGTCGTCTTCTACGCGACCGCCGAAGAAGCTGAGGCTAATGGTTATCGTCCCTGCAAACGTTGTCGGCCAAATGAAATTGATAGATTGCAGCAGCTTGTAGCGCAGGTTCAGCACCTGCTCGAAACCCAGGAGACAGAGCCTAGTCTTAGTGAACTCGCCGAGGCCGTGGGTATGAGTTCTTATTACGTGCAGCGGGTATTTAAACGCGCTACCGTTGGGGTGTGCAGCGCAAGCGCGATTTGCTAAAGCTCGAGCAGCATGTTTAACTGCTTGGTCAGCTGTTGAACCCTGCACGAATATTGCTTGCTTAAACGTTATAATGCTTTTGTGTCTGTTCAAGATAGGCTCGGTTACAACTGAGCACTTTGCTGCTGAGACGAATCTTGAAACACTGCGTCATGACCTGAAAATGTCTTTAGCTATTGAACGCGCCGTCGAAATTGTGGGTGAAGCAGCCATTTGCATTAACCGCCCCATAAAAGACATTTGCCCAGTCTTAAAACCGGGCATTTTTAACGTCTCTAACGTGGCGGGCGCAGAAGGACTTGAACCCTCGACCTACGGTTTTGGAGACCGCCGCTCTACCAACTGAGCTATACGCCCCCGCGCGAATTCGAAGTATAGCAAGACTTTGTAGTCTTTGCCAAGCCCCATTTTGCTGCAATCATCAAGCGGTTTCAAACTCCTCACCTCAAATACAAGACTGCATGGGTATGAGGTGAAGTGTCAAGAAGCTGGCTATTGTATGAGTCAAATTAGACTTTCTCGGCGTTTGCCGTTGGCGTTGACAAGCGCTACAAAACTCAGGTATTATGCCCCTCGCTCACGCACGAGCAAGTGTGTAAGCAAGCCTTCTGGAGCCGTAGTGTAGCGGTTAGCATATCTGCCTGTCACGCAGAAGGTCGCGGGTTCAAATCCCGTCGGCTCCGCCAAGCTTGGCCAGATAGCTCAGTTGGTAGAGCATGCGAC
>JASBUK010000076.1 GCA_030147925.1 Trueperaceae bacterium | reverse complement strand
TAACTGGGGTACGATCAGGGAGTGGAGTAACTGGCGCAGCTTTGAGGACATCTTTGCCACAGCATATGAACGGGTAACAGCCTTGGGGCCACAAGATGTGTGGATAGCCGAGGTTGCATCTACTGAGTATGGTGGCGATAAAGGCACCTGGATTAACGACATGTTTACCACCCTCAATTCCACCGTTTTTGATAAGCTTGCAGCCGTTGTTTGGTTTAACGAAAACAAAGAAACCGACTGGCGCATGGAAAGCTCCACAGAGTCCCTAAGCTCTTTTCGCAACTGGCTCATTGAGGGTATAGCTGGCAATTAGCAGGTATTAAAAGCATTTTGCCAAAGTCCAGACCATGGAAATTTTGGTGCTGCTTTAACCTAGGGGCTCGGTGCCAGATTGTAAGCTAGATACTCTTTATCGGCGTCTAGTGCCGAAGCGGGGTTTTCTATGACCCGGGCTAAGAGTGTTTTTAGCTCATTAAGCCCGGCACCGGTAACGGCGGAAACGTCTAAAGCTTCGTAGCGTTCGGCTAATTGCCTTAAGGTATCGGCAGTGGCCAGATCGGCTTTGTTGAGGACTATTAAGCGTGACACGCTGATTTTAAGCTCGTCTAAGATGCGGTTGACGGCCTCCACACGGTCGGGCGCACCGGGGCTGGCGGCGTCCACGACATGTAATAATAATAAAAGGTCGGCGTCGTGAAGTTCCTCAAGCGTGGCCCGAAAGGCATTGACCAACTCGGCGGGCAGGTCGCGAATAAAGCCCACGGTGTCGGTATAGAGCACTCTGCCTCCCCATTGGCCTAAGTCGGGAAGCCAACCCTCACGGGTGGTGGGCCGCAGAGTGGCAAAGAGCTTGTTCTTGCTCAGCACTTCGGTTTTGGCTAAAGCATTAAACAAGGTGGATTTGCCGGCGTTGGTATAACCCACTAGGGCGATGACCGGGGTCACGGATTTGGTGCGGCTCTTGCGTCCTTCGTTGCGGCGTTTGCTGATATCGTCAACTTCGTGCTCGAGCGCAGTGATGCGGTCGCGGATACGGCGGCGGTCCACCTCCAGCTTGGTTTCCCCCGGCCCTCTGGTGCCAATACCCCCACCCAGACGGCTCATGGCCTGACCGCGTCCAGCCAGACGGGTAAGCTGGTACTGAAGCTGAGCCAATTCGACCTGAACTTGCGCTTCGCGTCCACGGGCGTTTTGGGCAAAGATGTCGAGTATAAGCTGCGTGCGATCTAAAACCTTGAGTTTGGTTTCCTGTTCGATTTCCCGGGCCTGGGCCGGGTTGAGTTCACGGTCGAAAATCAGCAGATCGGCATCTTCGTGATAGGCCTTGGAGACGAGTTCTTGTAACTTGCCCCGGCCAATTAAGGTGCGCGGATCCGGCGTGCTGCGCTGCTGCATGCTGCGATAAGCCACCGTAGCCCCGGCGCTACGGGTGAGTTCGGCGAGTTCGTCCAGTCTGGAATCGCTCTCAAAGCTGTTTTCACCAGTATTCAGACCAACAATAACGGCGCGTTCCTGGCTGCTGCGTTTAACCTCGCGTGCTTTGACCGAGCGGGCCAATTCTTCTTCTAAGCTGCGAATCAGCTCGAGCACATTAAGTTCTTCGGCCTCGCGTATAGACATCGCTTCAAACAGTAGCCAGTCTTCTTCCTCGGCTGTCGGCGGCGCTATTTGTGCCAGATGTACTCCGCCGATTTCAGTACTGCCACGCTGATTTACACTGACATCGACGGCCATGAGGGCATCGAGGCGATTGAGAAACAGTGCCGAGAGGTCGCTGCCCGATAAACCACCTGCTTTTAAGTGCGTGTGGACAAGCCGTAGGCCATAAAGCCGCGACTCGGCCTCACCGTAGCGCGGTGGTAGTGGTGTATCCTGGGCGTCGCCCAAGGCAACGGTGATGACGCGCCCGCGTCGGTCTAGCAGTACGGAAACGGGTTTGTTGATTTCAAGCGCAAGCTCGCCCATGGCTCTGGCCAGCTCTAAGCTGACGGCTTGTTCCGGCGCTAACTTGCGGCGGTAAAGATTACTTAAGCGTTTTATTTGATTTTTCTTTAATCCGGAGAGCTTACCGTGTACTTTATCTATGTCAATGACTCCTTTATGCCTGCTCGGCAAATAAGGCTGTAAAGCCTGGTTACCGGCGTATTTACAGCAAACTTCAGTTGTGCGGGTGTGTGTATGCCCACTAGAACCAGGTCGCGCTTTGAGCGACTTTTTATCTTGGCGCTAAGTTTCGCCATTAGCTCCGTGTGGCATTATGCCAGAACATTTTTAGGTTCTATCCACATGACTAAACGCAGTATAGCGCTTTTTAGGGCAAAAGGGGGAAAACTTACTTTACCTTGGGGTGCGTCCAAGATTTAGGGGAAGGCAGCAAGTCGAACATCGTGAAAGTCGAGCATGGGCTTAGCGGAGGCGAACTCAGCTCTCAGAGCTGCCATACGGTTGATGCCTGAATGTGACCAACGTATACCACTGCGACGCCTACGAGCAGCGATAA
>JASBUK010000065.1 GCA_030147925.1 Trueperaceae bacterium | reverse complement strand
CAAACGCTGGCTTCTCTAGAGTCAGTACGGTATCTTCTAACAAGGCGTATCACTCCTTTTCTAAACCCACGATGATTCTAATCATCGGCGGTGATACGCCGCTTGCTTTCCTGGTCATCCACAACTTTCAGCATAAGCTCTTTCGAAGCTCCTCGGCATCTAGTGAGCCGTCATCTCGATATCCTGGTAACAGATTCCACGACCTAAGGAGCTGCTGATGACAGAGCTCGGCACGGATTTTATCTCTGAAACTAGCTCCAACTGCATAAATTTGCGAACTAGTGTTGACACATGCACTGGGATTGATTATCATTTCAACACACAGAACAATAGTTCCATGTCGCAGAATGAGGTTTAAACGGTGTGAAAAACGTAAACAGCACAGCGGCAGATAAACTTCTCCTAACACTTCTAGCTTTTGAGAAGGAACCTGAGTGGCAATTGGGCAACTTAGCCAAGTACCTACAATTGCCCAAAAGCACGGTCCATCGCGTTCTTGACAAGCTCAAACAATACGAATTTGTTGAACAAGACGTTGAGACCAACGCATACAGACTAGGTAGCAGAGCCTGGCAACTCGCACTTGTAGCAAGACCTTATGAAGCACTTAGGCGCATGGCAAGACCATATCTTGAAAAATTGTTTGAAGCCTCTCAGGAAACGGCTTTCCTGACAGTCGCCGAAGGTGTACATAGTTTATGCATTGACCGAATAGAGGGGCTGTATGGACTACGCCTATCCATGCAGGTGGGTGTGCAAGCCCCTCTGCACATCGGCGCCTCCAATCTCATTTTACTGGCGTACCTTCCTTCAGAAGAGCAACGGGTGGCTCTAAGCTACTGGCTTCCGGATACCTCGAAACGCGAAGCCCTCTGTGACGAGCTCAAGACCATTAGGAAGCAGGGATTTGTGTACACAAACGCACAGCTAACGCCCGGCGTGGCAGCCTTGGCCGTTCCGGTTTTGGGAAAAGATCAGACAATCCTTATTGGTCTTAGCCTTGGCGGATATTCCGAGCGCTTTACAAAGCAAGTTGCTATGCAAGCTTTACCCAAATTACGGGAAGCAGGTTTCGAGTTGAGCAAGAAGCTGCAGGCCAACCTAGGCGCTCGTAGTGAGGTATGCGTATGAGCATCACGTACCGTGTTGGCATGGACATTGGTGGAACCTTCACAGATTATGTTCTCGCCGGCAGTGATGGGTGCCTGCGGCTCCATAAACGACTTACTACTCCACACAACCCCGCCGATGGCGCACTCTGGGGCTTAAATGAACTTTTACAGCAAGACAATCTAGCCTTAAACAGGATCACTCATATCGTACATGGCACGACGTTGGTGGCAAACGCAATTATTGAGCGGCGTGGGGCTAAAACAGCTCTCCTGACAACCCGCGGCTTCAGAGACACCCTAGAGATGGGCTTCGAGCAGCGCTATGACATCTACGATCTCTTTCTACGCTTCCCCGAACCGGTCGTACCCAGAGAACTCACCTTTGAAGTTGACGAACGCATGAGCCGTGACGGCCTCCCATTACGGGAGCCCAATCTCAATGAGATCGACGAAAAGGTACGAGACTTCATTTGGGAGGGGGTCGAAGCTCTCGCCGTTAGCTTTCTACATGCTTATCGCAATCCACTCCATGAGCAACAGGTTGCTGAGCACATACGTACGAAATTCCCAGATTTAGTAGTATCTGTTTCCCATGAGGTTGTACCCGAAATTCGTGAATATGAGCGTACCAACACCACTGTGTGCAACGCGTATGTTCAACCGCTCATGGCGAACTACCTTGATGAATTTACACGTGAACTCGAACAAAAGGGCTTCAAGGGAAACTTCTTGCTGATACACTCGAGTGGGGGCTCCGCGACTGCCGACACTGCTCGACGTCTACCTATCCGCTTTCTTGAGTCCGGACCGGCCGGTGGTGCGCTGCTGACGAGCTTCATCGGCAAAACCCTTCAGCAACCAGATCTTCTCTCCTTTGACATGGGAGGAACCACCGCCAAGGCTTGCCTGATCAAAAATGGTAAACCTGACACCGCCCCCATTATAGAAGCTGCCCGCGTGCACCGCTTCAAGCCAGGGTCCGGCCTTCCAATTAAGACCCCTGTGGTTGACATGATTGAAATTGGAGCCGGCGGAGGATCCATCGCGCACAAAGATAGCTTGGGGCTACTCAAGGTCGGGCCGCACAGCGCTGGTGCCGACCCTGGTCCCGCCTGCTACGGGCTAGGTGGCCAAGACCCGACAGTTACTGATGCCTGCCTGCTGCTCGGCTACTTTGACCCCACCTACTTCCTTGGCGGCAGCATGCCTCTCGATGTGACAGCCTCTGAGCGCGCCTTTTACAACCTTGCCCAAGACCTTGAGCTTGGTACTCAAGAAACGGCATGGGGCGTGTACCGGATTGTGTGCGAAAACATGGCTCAGGCCGCCCGCGTACACATTATCGAAAAGGGGCAAGACCCGCGGCGCTTTGCACTCATGGCATTTGGTGGGGCAGGCCCCGCCCATGCCGCCCAAGTAGCGCGCATTCTGGGCGCCCCCGAAGTCATCGTGCCACGCGTCTCAGGGGTCGCCTCGGCCCTAGGCTTTTTGGTTGCGCCGATCAGCTTCGAATTCTCCCACTCATACCCGAAAGAAGTAAAAAGCCTCGACTGGACAAAAGTCCGCATACTGTACGAAGGTCTCGAACAACACGCTAGGGACGTCTTGCGACAGGCCGGCGTACCAGCTGACGCCATCCAGATCGAGCGGCGTGTGGACATGCGTTTCATTGGGCAGTCTCACGAACTCGACATTCCCATTTCAACAGGGGAGTTATCTGCTGACGTCGTCAATGATCTAGTCAAACGATTCACGGACGCTTACACGCAACTTTTTCACGCAGCCCTGCCAGGATACGAGCTAATGGTGCTCAACTGGCGCTTACGTGCTACGGGTCCGAAAGCTCACGTGGCCCTGGACACGGTATCTGAAGAATCAGGAAGCGCTAAGAAGGGCGCACGTCTTGCCTATTTCCCCGAGGCGGGCGGTCGCATCAAAGTGCCGGTATACGATCGTTACGCCTTAACCTCAGGCGTAATGCTTTCTGGCCCGGCCATCATTGAGGAGCGCGAAAGTACCACAGTTGTCGGACCTCAAGATCACCTGACGGTGGATGAGTTGGGCAACCTACGCATCAAGGTGGTGACAACATGAACGAAATTGGGCAAAACTTAAAACGTGGGGGTGCAGACGAATTGTTTGACCCCGTGTCACTGGAAGTCATGTGGAGTAGGCTCATCAATATCACGGAGGAATGTTGGCTGACGGTTCGCCGAACCGCTTTCAGCCTCATCGTCGGTGAGGTGCAGGATTTCGGTTGTGAGCTCCTCGACGCTGCAGGAAATTCCTTAGCGCATTCCCCGCGTTCCATGCCGGTTTTCAATCTGGCGTTGCCCAAGGCAGCCAAGGCTCTGCTCGAGGCGTTCCCCCCTGAAACGTTGCAAGAAGGTGACATCCTTATCACCAACGACCCCTGGCTCTGCGCTGGACATCTATTCGACATCGCCCTCGTCACACCGGTCTTTAGGAGAGGGGAGCTCGTAGGTGTCGTTGGCTCCATCGCACACTGCTCAGATATTGGGGGTACGCGTGATTCACTTGCGGTGCGCGAGATATACGAAGAAGGTTTGCAGATACCTCCGCTTAAGTTCTACAAAGGTGGGCAGCCCAATAACGACTTGATGCAAATTATCCGCCAGAACGTACGCAAACCAGACATGGTTATGGGGGATTTGCAGGCACAGTACAGTGCAAACTCAGTAGGCGCGCAACGCCTCCTTAATTTCATGAACGAATACGAGCTTCACGACCTCACGCCACTTGCACGAGTAATTCAACGCCGTGCTGAAGAGGCGATGCGTGATGCCATCCGGACTGTGCCGGATGGCACTTACAGCCACAGCATTAAGTTCGACAGCGTTGGAACGCCCTTTACAATCGCCGTGCACATCACGGTTCGTGGGGATGAATTATTTGTTGATTGGGAGGCACCTCCTCAAGTCGAGCGGGGAGGAATAAACAGTACACTGAATTACACGTCATCACATACGGTGTACACCCTCAAGTGCATCCTCACCCCCGACATTCCCTCTAACGCAGGGTGTTACGCACCTATCCACGTTACCGCACCTGAAGGGAGCATTCTACACTGCACATACCCTGCCGGTGTGAATGTCCGGACCAATACTGGCTGGTTTACTGCCCCTGCTATCTTCGGCGCACTCGCCAAGGCACTTCCGGATAGGGTTCAAGCCTTCACAGGACTCCCAATCATTGTGGGGGCTTACGGGCAACATGAAGGCGAAACTTTCAATGACTACTTGTTTCAGGGGGGTGGGCAAGGCGGCAGTGCCCACGGCGATGGAAAAAACGGCCTCCTTTACCCGACTAGTGCGGGCAACACCTCTGTCGAGATGTTCGAAGCGCGCACCCCTCTTATAGTGGATGAGAAGCGATATCTCCCTGACTCGGGCGGAGCTGGTAGATACCGAGGGGGCTTGGGGCAGCGTATCCGTGTCCGTAAACTCTTTGACGACGGCGAGCCAGTCCTACTTTCGCTAATCTCTTATAACATGATTCACCCTATTCCCGGACTGTTCACAGGCCAGGCCGGGCGACTCCCTAAAATAAAGGTGACACAGGCAGGCAGGCAGCTCGAAGGTACGGACATCAAAGGGATTGCAGAGCTCAAACACACTGAGGACTACGCTGTGGTGGATCTGCCAGGCGGGAGCGGTTATGGCAGTTCGCTCGAGCGGTCAAAGTCCCTCATCGAATCGGATCTAAAGAGTGGATATCTCACCGAGGACGGACTTGCTACCTACGGGTACGCCGTTGACAAAAATCAAGGACTGATGCGCCGAGATATGCACCCACGCAAACAAAAGGAGGAGACCGACATGAACTAGGGTAAGAAGGCAGTCGGGCTGCCAAGCCAATGGCCACAAACCCTTTTCAAAGAGATATTAACAGAGGAGGATTCATGAATCTCAAGACGTTAGGGCTTGTCCTGCTCCTACTTTTGGGCAGCGCGGTCGCGCAAGAGTTCACCTATCTCGAAAGCCAAGAAGTCACTGTTATTGATCCCGCTCTGCACACAGACGAAAGTTCGCTGCACGCTGTAATCAATATGTACGACCCCTTGGTCTATCCCAAAGTACAGGAGGGATTGATGGAGCCTGGCCCACACGTGGCCGAGTCCTGGAGCGTTTCGGAGGACGGCACGGTCTATAGCTTCAAGATTCGTCAGGGTATCAGGTTCCATGACGGCAGTGAACTCAAGGCAGAAGATGTTGCCTTCTCCATGCAACGGCTTCTTGCTATCCAAAAGGGCTTTTCCTGGCTCTTTGCCGGTGTGCTCGAGTCTGAGAACATCAAGGTTGTGGACGATTATACGGTCGAGTTCAAACTCAACAACGCCTATGCTCCCTTCATCCCCTCTCTGACGCAGCTCTTCATTGTCAACAAAGACCTGATCATGAAGAATGTTGAGGATGGTGAATTTGGAGATTTTGGTGACTACGGGCAGGCTTTCTTACGCGATAACGACGCAGGTTCCGGTCCGTATATTCCCGCACGTTACGAGCGCGCCAGTATACTTGAATTGCAGCGTTTCGATGACTACTGGCGAGGATGGGAGGAAGGGCAGATTGAACGCGTTTTCTACCGGGTGGTCGAGGAAGAAGCCACCATACGTACTCTCATGAATAGTGGTCAGGCAGACATGATCGATCAATGGCAGACTCCCAATTCTTACGAACAGCTTGCCAATAACCCCAACATCACAGTACAAGAGGATCCCAGCGCCCAGCTATTCCACATTGAGATGAACACCCAACGGCCACCACTTGACAACCTGCTAGTACGCAAAGCCATTGCTCACGCCTTCGATTACCAGACCGCGCTCGAGCAGATCTTTAAGGGTGCAGTTCAGGCTCGGGGGCCCGTCCCCATTAAGGCCTGGGAAGCCTATGGCCGCGAACCACAAATCGAACCCTACCTCTACGACCCGGAACTTTCTCAGCAGGAACTCGAAGCTTCTGGCATTGATCCCTCGACCATCAACCTGACCTACGTTTACCCGGTAGGGGGTAACGTGCAACGACAAGTGGGGCTTTTGTTACAAAGTAATTTGGCCCAACTTGGCATCAAAATTCAACTGCAGGAAGTACCATGGGCGCGCATCGTAGAGATGTCCTCCAGTCCGGAGAGCACGCCGGATATGGCTGCGATCTATGACACACTCAAGTATCCACACCCAGACAGCCACCTATTTGGCATGTACCATCCAAGTGCGTTGGGTTCATACCGCACGATCAGTCGATACGACGTGCCTACAGTCAGCAGCATCCTCGAAGAGGCGCGAAGCACCATCGACATCGAAAAACAGCTAGACCTCTATCAAGAGGCCGAAAGGATGATTGTCGCTGACTATCCCAGCATCTATGTGGCTAACCCACTCCACCGTATAGCTTTCCAGAACTATGTTGAGGGGTACAAGTATGTCGGTCTTCTCGGTTACGACGTTGCTTTCTATGACTTCCGAATAAATAAGTGAATTGCGGCGAGGTCGAGCATGAGTATATGGCTGTACATTCTGCGACGCTTAATAGAACTCGTACCGACACTGCTCGGCCTCCTCATCCTCATTTTCTTGATTGCGCGTGTCATGCCTGGGGATCCAGTCAAACTTGCACTGGGTCCTGAGGCCACCCAAGCTCAGGTGGAAACCTTTCGCACACAACTAGGGCTCGATCAACCTCTCTGGAAGCAGTTCGGAAATTACGTCGTTGGGCTTATGCAAGGCGAGTTTGGTGTCTCGCTCCGCACATTTCAAGACGTCGGCGACGATATTCGAGACTCGCTTGGCGCGACCCTCGAGTTGGTCATTACTGCGTTGATCCTGGCTATCCTCTTCGGGGTGCCGGCAGGACTCTTCTCGGCTCTGCACCGTGACAGCTGGATCGACAACGTTACTAGGGGGGTGGCGATTTCCGGGGTCGCCTTGCCTAGATTCTGGGTCGGTATCTTACTGCAGATTTGGTTGGCGTCTATGCTGGGGTTGTTTCCAATTATTGGGCGCGACTCGGGTATTGCTCCCGAAGCCACTACTGGATTTTACACAATCGACGCTTTGCTTAACGGAAATCTTCGGGCATTTGTGAATGCGCTTTGGCATCTTGCCTTACCAGCCTTCACATTGGCATTGCCGAGCGCCGCGCAGCTTGCTCGGTTAACGCGCGCTAGCATGATCGAAGTCTTCAGACAGCAGTACATCCTGGTGCATCGAGCTTACGGTATCGGCCCTCAACGGATCGCTTGGCGATATGCGTTGCGAAACGGCCTCACAGCCGTTCTCACACTGATCGGACTCACCTTCGGGGCACTTATCGAAAATGCTGTACTGGTCGAGGTGGTTTTTTCCTGGCCCGGAATCTCCGCCTACGGTGCCGACGCCGTACTCGCTAAGGACTTTAACGCTGTGGTGGCTGTCACACTTATCATCGGCCTAGCCTTTTTGCTCGCCAATCTCATTGTCGACTTGCTTTACGGTGTGCTTGATCCGAGGGTCCGCTATGGCTAGTACAACTGCGACTCAACACCGTGTCAAGCCCCGCTCCAAGGTTATTCGTAGACTCTTTCGCAATCGGTTGTCTATCATCGGCATACTCATCGTTACGCTGGTAATCTTTGTGGCGATCTTTGCTCCTTGGGTGGCACCATATCCGCAAGACGCTGGCCCCGCAGTGCATTTTGACCGCGCTCTCCAGAGTCCCAGTTGGCAGTACCTTTTCGGCACGGATGAGGTTGGGCGCGACATCTTAAGCCGCACTATCTTCGGAGCGAGGCTTGCCCTGCAATACACGCTTGTCGTTCTTGGAATCGCGCTCGTGGTGGGAATACCATTAGGCCTCATTGCCGGGTATTGGAGCAACAGCTTGGCCGCGACTTTTATTTTGCGTGTGATTGACGTCTTCTTATCGGTCCCTCCACTGGCCCTGGCGCTCGCCGTTACGGTAGCGTTCAGGCCCAGCATCATGACGGCCATGATCGCTATCTCATTCACCTGGTGGCCCTGGTTCGCCCGGCTCGTTTACGGTGAAGTTCTTAAGCTCAAAAGCCAACCTTATGTTGAGGCAGCACGGTCACTTGGGCAGCTCGCCTGGATTATCCAATTTAAGCATATCTTGCCGAACATTATCTCTCCTATCATCGTAAAAGCCACACTGGACGTTTCCTTCGTGATTCTCTTAGGGGCTAGCCTCTCATTTTTGGGCGTCGGTGCGCAAGAGCCAATTCCTGACTGGGGCGCAATGGTCGCTAGGGGAAGGAATTATTTGCCAGAACAGTGGTGGGTATCCACCATGCCTGGTCTGGCGATTTTTATCACCGTCGTGGGCTTCAATTTCCTTGGAGATGGTATTCGAGACGCTTTAGATGTTTGGGACTAACAGAAAACACATGATGAAAAAGGATCTGGATGTGGCAGAGGCTTTAACCCTTGAGGGTGACCTTTGGGGTACCGGGTGTGGTGGAAGTTCACAGAAGGGACACGAGTTCCTTTGTGATACCTCTCAAATTGGTTGTACACAATTCCTTGGCATTGATGAGCTGACACCAGATTGTACGCTCGTCACGCTTTGCCGTGTTGGCGCACTTGCAGCCAAAGAACAGGCCGATGCCGTCGCTGACAACGCAACCTCATTTGAACTCTTCCGCGAGCATGCGAACAAAAAGGTCGCTGGGCTTCTTTCTTTGGAGAACGGCCGGTTTTCGTTCACGAGCGGGTTCGCGCAGTCGGCCCTTAAGGGTTTACCTGTGATTTTCCTGCTTGGTAGTGTCCCCGCACACCCAGCTGTCATGATGGGATCAAGGGGACTACTCAAGCAAGAAAATTACCGTACGATGCAAGCAGCAGTAGGTAAGACGTCTGGAAAACGGGACGTACGTCTCATCTTTACATTGGAGCGACCCTTAACTCGGTTGACCACGCAGTGCTGCGCCAGGTAGTCGCAGTCGCTGGGTTGCTAGTAGCTGTCACGCACAGCCCGGCCCCTGTAAGCTATGTTAAAGAGCACGATGCCCTACGATTTGCAATGAAGCCAGGCAGAATGATCCACTCATGGAAAAATAAAGGAGGTAACATGTTACGCGAAGTAATTGAAGTTCTCTCCATTCTGGAGTCTCCGAAAGCTTCGGGGGTGCGTGTTTTCAAACTGTTGCACAGCGTGAACCGAGCGCTCGAGCCCAGTGTACAAAATGTGAAGGGGCAAAAGGGAAGTACTGACTTCATTCGAGTACTTATTCCGGGCAAGCAAGGTAAAACAAACGGTGGCAGTGCTCCAACGCTCGGCATCATTGGTCGCCATGGCGGAATTGGTGCTCGCCCCAGCAAAGTTGGATTTGTGTCAGATGGTGACGGGGCTGCGGCAGCACTAGGAGCTGCACTGAAACTCGCCCGTATGCACGACGAAGGCGATATCTTGGATGGTGATGTACTTGTCACGACGCATGTCTGTCCCACCGCCCCCGTGATTCCTCACGAACCAGTCGAATTTATGAGCTCCCCTGTAGATATGGACGTCATGAATCATTATGAAATTGATTCACAGATGGACGCTATCATCAGCATAGATACCACAAAAGGTAACAGGATCCTAAACCAGAAAGGTATCGCTATTTCCCCAACAGTCATCCAAGGTTGGATTTTACAGGTTGACGATAATCTTGTGTCTATTCTGGAACGTGTTACTGGACGACCTGCCGTAATCCTGCCCTTGTGCACGGGTGATATCACACCCTACGGTAACGATATCTTTCACGTTAATAGCATCCTCCAGCCCGCTACGGTTACTGAAGCGCCGGTTGTTGGACTCGCTATCACCGCGGTTACTACGGTGGCAGGAAGCGCCACAGGAGCGAGTCACGAAGCCGATATTGCGCTGGCTGCACGGTTCGCGGTGGAAACCGCCAAGGATTTTACGAAACGGCAGACAAGATTTTATGAGGAAGAGCAGTTGAACAAATTAGTGAAGCTTTATGGTGATATGAAGCACCTTCAAACCCTGGGTATTGGTACCTAGCATGAAAATCGGTGCGCTCACCATCGGTCAGAGTCCACGTGTTGACATAATTCCCGAACTTGAACCGTTGCTACCTGGCGTGGAGATTCTCGAGGGTGGGGCGCTTGACGGCTTGGATAACGAGGCCTTGGGTCATCTGGCCCGACGAGCCTTTGGAGATGTACTCGCAACGCGCTTGAGAGATGGACGACAGATTGTTGTTGGCGAGGGTGAAGTTTTGCCTCTAATGAATCATAAGATCGCAGCACTTGAGCGCGAAGGCGTTCAGCTCCTTCTGTTGTTGTGTACGGGTACATTTGCTGACTTTTCTGCAAGCGTTCCAGTATTGTATCCCGATAAGATCCTGCGGGGAATTACAAGAGCGGTGTTTCAAGGCGAGACCCTTGGCGTTATTACACCCAACTCGCAACAGAAGTCATTTCAAGTGCAGCGCTGGTCCGAGTTAGTCTCGGGCCGGGTACTAGTCGAAGCGGTGAGCCCCTATCAGGGAGATGTCGATCGAGCGCTAACAAGGGCAGGTGAGCGACTACGCCAGGGAGGTGCTGAAATAATCGTCCTAGATTGCATAGGCTATTCGATTGCAATGCGAGATATTATACGGCGCACAGCTGGTGTACCAACGTTACTGGCACGAACAGTACTTGCACGCGTTGCGAGTGAGGTCTTAACACCATAAATCGGCGCTGTACCACAAATTGTGTATTGCAGTTTATAAACTGCTTAAAAGACACTGTTTGACAGTTTCAATCCACACAATTTGGGACACCTTCTAAAGCCATGACAGTACCAGACTGTCCTGCTGTTGCTGCGGGCCTAGGGCTCATTTCTTCCCATTCTGGATAGATCCCCTTCCAGAAATGTTTCATCCCGCATAAGGTGACGCATAATATTGGCTGGCGCTCGTCCCGCCCTGAGCTCGTTGGCCATGAAATGCATGAACGGCTGGGTGTGGGTAAAAAACGCTTTATAGCCGTCGCAGAGGTAATTGAGCCCCGGTTTACCTTTGGTGGTGGTGAGAATACGATCTTTGGGACAGCCTCCGTTGCAGACAAAGCGAATCTTGCACAGTCTGCAATAGTCGGGCAGAGTATCCTCTTTTGCTTGGCCGAACTCCTGCTGTTTTGGGGACGTCACCATGTTGAAGAGCGGCAACTCAATGAGGTTGCCCAGGAGGGAGTCAGGTTCGACGTAGTGGTCGCAGGAGTAAACATCGCCGTTGTGTTCCAGCGCTAGTGCTCGCCCACAAGCTTCTTCAAATACGCACAGTCCTCCCCGAACGCCCAGGTATTTTCCTAGAGTCACATCGAAAAGCTGCACATATATGCGCCCCACATCGTGTCTGACCCACTCGTCGAACACCTTATTGAGAAACCGGCCATACTGCTCCCCAGTGATAGATCGCTCCGTGACAGTGACGCCCTCCTGAAAGCCAGTGTCATTGCTTCGTTCGACGATGGGGATGAACTGTATATACCTCGTGTTGACTTCGTCACGCAGAAACCGGTACACCTCCAGCGGATGTTCGGCGTTAGCGGCGTGCAGGGTGGTGAGGATGTTAAACTCGACCCCGTGAGTCTTTAAGAAATCGAGTCCTTTCATGACCCTTTTGAAGGTCGCCTTGCCCCCCTTATCAACACGGTAAGTGTCATGGAGTACCTGTGGTCCGTCGACACTCAGTCCAATAAGAAAGCTGTGTGTTTTGAAGAATGAACACCATTCATCGTTCAGCTGAGTGCCGTTCGTTTGCAAAGTGTTGATAATGCACATACCTGGACGCTTGTGCTTTTGCTGAAGCTCCACGGCGTGTTCGTAAAACTTGAGTCCCAACAAGGTGGGTTCACCACCTTGCCAGGCGAAAGTAACCTCCGGACTTCCCTGTAGCTCGATGTACTGCTTGATGTAACTCTCCAAAGTTTCATAAGCCATATGGAAGCGGGAGCCAGGATAGAGCATTTCTTTCGAGAGGAAGTAGCAGTATTCGCAGTTCAGGTTGCAAATTGCTCCGCCGGGTTTAGTCATGAGGTGGAAGGAGATGGGTTGGTTCTGAAAGGAGTTTTGGGTCAACATATGCACCCTCCTTCGTTCGTTAACAATACCTGGCCGTCGGTTACGGCCTATTTCCGAGAGCTGTGGCGCGAACCTTCGGCTGTTGCTACAAATCTAGTTCGGGTTTGAGGCCTTAGCGGTGTGCCTAATAATCGACTTTTTCATGGTATCCAAAATGTTAAAGCAGCATAAACACTTCCGATAGACAAGGGTGGCTGTCGAGAAAGCTGGGGCGTGTGGGCCGACATCAACCTAACCTAGCATTACAAGAAGGCTTCAGGCAAGAATCTGAATTGTAAGGAAATAATCTCCGCAAGCAGTTCTTTAGCTACAGGTAACGACATGACCAATGGATTAGCAGCCAGGGCCTTCACCAGCGCCGATTCATCCTCATTCCAGATAGCTGCTGCAGCCAAAGCTTGATATTCAGCTAACATGAGGAGTAGACCTTTGCGTTCCGATGCTAGGGGTTTTTGCACCAGCGGAGTAGCGCCCTTGATATTCAAGCAAGCTGACACCTCAACGATCCGCTCATAGGCGAAGTCAGGCAGGGCCCCACGATTGGGAACATTAAGCGTATGGATGCTGGCATCTTGGGTTAAAAAGCCCTTTAAGACATCTACGGCCATATCCCCGAATAACGAGCCACCACGCACATGCTCGAGCCTTGGATAATCTAACTTGGCTTGCTCTTTGAAGTGTCGATAGTAGCCTGGTAGCCTGTCCATAATGACCTGGGCTCTGGTTTTGTCAGCAGCTTTGGCCTCTCTAACACAATCTTCTTTGTAATAGTAATACTGCATATAACTGTTAGGCACGGAGCCATATTCACGGGTCAGAATAAATTGTCGTTTGACCCGGTCGCTTACATCAGGTCGGGCAAGTATTGCATCACAGGCCTGGGTCATTAAGTTGACGCCATCTTGACCATCAATTAGAAACTTGGTGCTCCAGGTGGCATGGTTTAGACCACTAGATTCTAAAACGCCGTGGCTACCTTCAAGACTCAAAGCATGAAGAATATTTCTCAAGTCAGCCTTTGTCTGATCACAAATACTGATACACGGTACGTCACTAAATTTATGGACAGCCTCCGCCACAATCTGAGTTGGATTACTGTAGTTTAGCAACAGAGCATCGGGCGCCAATTGTTTCATTTCGGAAACGATGGCTTTAATAACAGGTAGATTGCGCATGGCGAAAAAGAAACCCCCTGGGCCAACAGTTTCCTGACCAATGATGTTGTATTTGAGGGGAATGCTTTCATCCTCATGCCTGGCTTGAAAGCCACCGTGTCTAAAACTTGTGAGGACATAGTGAGCACCTGCAATAGCTTCCTTTCGGTTCGTATACGCTTTGATCCCAAGCGAGCTGTCTTTCAGCATTTTTTTGGTGAGCTGGTAAACAATTTCGAGTTCGGCGTCTGCCGTGTCCATAAGCGCCAGTTCTGCGCCAGCAAAAACCCCGGCATTTTCCAAAAAGGCACGAACTAGACCCGGCGCATAAGCGCTACCACCACCAATAATCGTTATTTTGAGAGCCACGCTTCAACCTCCTTGAGGTGGGGAATGGCAGTAATTCCCGGCGCTGTGGTGGTTAATGCACCGCAGATGGCCCCATAGCGAAGGCAACGCTCGAGCTTCTCACCTTTCAGGTGTCCGTAAATAAAACCTGCATCAAAGGCGTCCCCGGCACCCGTGGTATCAACCGGTGTAACGTCATACGTGGCTACTTTTTTGTATTTTTGCTGATTTAAAGCTAAGGCACCTCTGGCCCCTCGCTTTAGCACAACAGTGCCATGCTTCAAATGCTTCGCGGTTCGCTCGAGGGCTTCTTCAAGGTCATTTGTTTGAAACATGTAACAGATTTCGCTTTCACTTGGCATAAAAAAGTCAAGTTTGGGGATCATTGCGTGAAACTCTGTTTGCAACAGAGCCTTGTCATCCCAGCCAGGATCCATCGATACGCTTAGCCTGTGTTCATGGGCAATATCTACTGCCTTAGGGTTTTCTAAGGCTGTAAGGAAACTGCAAATATGCAAGTGTTTTGCCGGGTAAGCTTGAATGATCGCAGTTAAATCAACAGCTTCTCCAGGTTCCTCAAAGCGCGTTATAAATGCGCGATCTTCCGGATAGGAGAGCACTGTGGTTACTTGCTTTAAAGCGTGAGGGTGTCTGCGAATAAGGCGCTGATCAATACCTAAGTCACTAAGCAAATTTGCGATTAGCTGGCTTATTGGGTCATTGCCCAAATCTGCAATCAGATTAACCTTCAAGCCCAGGCGTTTTAAAGCAAGTGTAACTATAGCGCTACCTCCCACTGAAACCGAAAGGTCACCAGCAAATATTTCTTTGCCGAGCACTGGAAATTGTGGCAACTCAGTAAAGATCAAATCGCAAAAGACGGGGCCGTAGACGAGAACATCACACATTTAGACTCCTAACAACAACCCTAATGCCTTATCGTAATACGGTGAGGAGATTGGACCTTTTAACAAAGGGTCATGCGTCCTGATTAAAAAGTTCTTTAACTTAAGCCGCAGATCTTCAAAAATTTCCTCGTAGACGCTATTCTCTGCGAGGTTAGTTTGCTCATCCGGGTCATTTTCTAAGTCATAAAGCTCAAAGATGAGACGTTCTCGCCATAATTTGTCAATCATGTATGGATAGATGCGGCTTCGCATAATGTCAGCAGGCACATTGGTAACACCGACTTCAGCATTCCAGATGAGCTTATGGGTTTTACTTCGAACGGCCCTTTGCGGCTCATAAGCCGTGTGATAGGTTTTCTCGGCAAAGATGTAATCACGGCTTTGCTTTTTTTCCCCTTTAAGCAAAGGCCAGAAGCTTTGCCCTTGAATGCTTTCAGAGATGGAGATGCCAAGAGTCTCTAAGAGCGTCGGAACCAGATCAACATTGCTAATTAAGTTTGTGAGTCGCGCACCCCTTAGCTCGAGACCAGGCACATGCATGATGAGTGCCGTTTCTATGCCCGGGTCATATAGGGTACTCTTGGCTCTGGGCATGGCTAAACCGTGATCTGTGGTAAATATAAGACAGCTGTTGTCCAGTAAACCCTGTTTTTTCAGGGCATGCCAGATCTTGCCAACAGCTTCATCCATTCGTTTAATAACACTGTAGAGTCCGGCAAATTCCTGCTGTGAGGCCTTGTTATCAGGCAAATAAGCGGGAATCTTTAGATTGGATTTTGCCAGGCGGGGTACCTGTGCAAACTGTCCCTTCGCATCACGGTGGGGGTCAAAGAAACCCACATTTAAAAAAAATGAGCCTTGCTGTTTTTCTAAGAAAGCTATTGCAAGATCGGCAATTACTTGCGAGTCTGTTTCTAAGATTACCTCGTCATACCCAAAGGCTTTGACTTCCTGGGTGGTTTTTACAAGATGTTGAACCCCGATATGTGCGGTGGCATAAGCAGCTTCTTTTAAAATTGTGGCCAGGTGCTTTTCCCGTTGATCTAGTGACCAGTTAAAGGGCTCATGTGCCAAGCCCATCATGCCGTTGCTATGTGGGTAACGCCCAGTAAACAGCGCGGCACGGCTGGGGCTACACTGCGGAGCCGTACAAAAACTGTTCTCAAGCAGCACGCTTTCAGAGGCAATGCCGTCAAGATTTGGAGAAACAACATCGTTATGCCCATAGCAAGCTAAGTGCCGACCCAGATCATGACAATTAATCAGAATAATGTTGTCCATGTCAGCCTTTCACCGCCCCAGCAGTAAGCCCGGCCACGATACGTTTCTGAAAAATGAGCACCAGAACTAATAGCGGAACCGTCACCAAAATGGCAGCCGCCATGATTTCGGCAAGGGGTTCTTGTTCAGAAGAGATGCCGCTAAATTTGGCAATAACCACTGGTACGGTTTGAGCTGCAGGGTTAGTAATGGTGAAATTCAGGGCAAAAAGGTATTCATTCCACGAACTTACAAAAGCCAGCAGGCCTGTAGTCACTAGCGCCGGGGCGGTTAAGGGCAGAAGGACCAAACGAAAGGTTTGTAACGGCGAGGCTCCATCAACAATAGCTGCTTGTTCGAGCTCGTCTGGCAAACCCTTAAAAAAGCTGGTTAGAACCCATATGGTAAAGGGTAACGTGAAAAGTGGGTATGTCACCAGCAAGGCGTAAGGGGTACCGAAGACCCCCAGTTGCCGCACTACGTAGCATTTGCATCAAATATACCCACAGTGATGAAAGGTCTGCTGAACATCAAGCGGGGTAACAGCAAGGACAGCGTCAGAGAAGGCGAGCATGAGCTCAGGAATAAGTGAGGGTCTAAGCTGTTTGAGGAAAGCTTTGAT
>JASBUK010000057.1 GCA_030147925.1 Trueperaceae bacterium | reverse complement strand
ATCAACGCTAAATTGTCGGGCTACTTCTGCTTTTGACATCCCTGCCTTGACTGCTGCTACAATCCGTTCTCTTAAATCTAGTGAATACGCTCTCATTCCCTAGTATCGTCTGTAGTTATAAATCTTGCAAGTGCTAATAGTAACAGTAACAACAAACTATTACTATGCGTATTACCCACCGGGGAGTGATGGGTACTACCACAGTCACTATCTTGCCTACACGGATGTTGTTACATACCGTGAATGTATGGCAGGCTTCCCCTTTTCTGATAAGTAATCAGTAATGTGTGACGATAGGCCATAACAAGCGAGCTACTGATCTTGTTCTTTCACCTCTCATGATATGGTTTTACACTGACCTTCTAAACGCTAAGCTAAGAAACACAGGGGGCTTTACAAAGCGGGTTAAAAGCCCGCTTTTTTTCTTTCGCAAACAAAACCAAGCGGTATAAGCACTTGCTGTTTTTGTAAGTCCAGCCTGCCATTAAAAATCACAGCACAAGTGTAAAAAATAAGGCCTTAAATACTCGAAAATAACACTAGAAAATGCTGTAAACTGGGCAAAGGAGGTAAAAAATGAATCCTGTAGGCTTTCTAAAGCGGACAGTCGTGTTGCTGGCCACAGCTCTCTTGCTGGGTGGCGTCTTTGCACATCCTCTTACTATCCTGTCACTTTCCGAACAGCACGGTCGCGTGCTGGCCGATGACGATGGTGTGGGTGGGCTGGCGCAGGTAGCAACCTTGGTTGATCAGGTGCGAGCCGAAACTGGCGGTAACGTCCTGGTACTCAGTTCTGGTGACATCTTAATTGGCACCACTATGTCAAGTGCTTTTCGTGGTCGGGCCGATATCGAAGCCATGAACTTGATTGGCTTTGACGCCATGAATTTAGGCAATCATGAATTCGACTTTGGCATAGATTACATGAACACGCTTGAGGATTTAGCACAGTTCCCCTTTGTCAGCACTAACTTAGTTGGTATTTACGACCTGGGAGTAGAAGCCGCGGTTGTCAAGCAAGTCGGCGATCTGCGCGTCGGCATTCTCGGGATTGCCCCAGAAACCCTTTTTGAAGTTACCAGCGCCGAGACGCGCAGCCTTACTCTGCTCGATCCGGTAGCTATCGCCCAAAAAGCCGTTGACGGTATCCGTGACAAAGTTGATGTGGTGATTTTTGTAACCCACCAAGACACCAGCGCAGATTTAGAGCTCTTGCGTAGTGTAGAGGGTATAGATGTCATCGTTGGCGGCCACACCGAGGGCTTTGACGGCATGTACCTGGCCTCAACCGAACTTGACCCGGAACTACCGGCTGGCGCTAGCGAAGTCAGCAATCCCTTTGGCGGCGTCTTTATGAAACCGCGCGGCGCCACCACCGAGGTTGCACGTCTGGATTTAGACGTTGAAAACGGTCAGCTTGTTTCGGTTAAGGCCCAAAACATTCCTGTCCAGGGTTTTGAGCCGGATGCCGAAGTTGCGACTCTGCTTGCCGGTTACGAAGCTCAGCTAAGCGAGCGCCTCGGCGAAGTTATTGGCACCGCCAGTGTGAACTTAGACGGCGAACGCGGCGACGTGCGCACCCGGGAAACCAATTTGGGCAATCTCATCGCTGACGGTTTGCTCAGCGCCTTCCCACAAGCCGACATTGCCTTTGCTAATGGCGGCGGTATTCGCAAAAGCATCCCAGCAGGTGAGATAACTCTGGGTGACGCAATCGAAGTTCATCCTTTTGGCAACACCATCGTTACTTTTGATCTTAGCGGCGCGCAAGTACTTGAAGCGCTCGAAAATGCGGTAGCCGCAGTGGAAGACGCCCGCGGTCAGTTCTTACAAGTAGCCGGTTTGAGCTTTACCTGGGATCAAAATCGCCCTGCTGGGCAACGCGTCGTCGAAGTGCTGGTAGGTGGTGCAGCCCTTGATATGCAGGCTAGCTACACCATCGTCACCAATAACTTTATTGCTGGTGGCGGTGACGGTTTTGAGGTCTTTACCCAGGGCCAAAACTACTACGACAGCCAGAACTTAGATGCCGATGTGCTGGCTGATTACATCCGCAATCTCGGTACAGTTGCACCCACTGTCGAGGGGCGCATCACCAATTTGGGTAATTAGATCTAAAATTCTCTGTAGTACTGAACAGCCCCTAATTATGCTGAATCCGATTAATTCCTTAAGTGTTATGAAAGGCACTCGGTTAGATTCTTCTCAGGCTATCGTTCTCGCTACGCTCGGACCCATTCCATTAAAAAGCCGAATTAACTTCGGCTTTTTAATGGAATGGGTATTAGGGGCTGCTTTTTTTGTCGTTTTGATACGCTTAGGGCAATTGCTATTTTTCGTTTGGGCTCGAGCCCAGATTCTGGGGCTGATCTGAATCGGGGTAGCCCTCTAAAACCAGGGTTTCTTTCACAATACGATCCCGCTTGCGAATATACATCGCCTCATCGGCTGCCGATAACAACGAGTCAAGCACCATCCCTGGTTGCCACTGCTCCACACCAATATCGGCTACAACCTGAATAAGCCCAACGGAGGTGCGAAAAGGCTCCATAAAGGCAGTTTCTAGCCTTGGCCTTAAAGCGCCAAGCTGGCTGGCCACCACAAACTCGTCTCCCCCATAGCGCATAAACACATCCTCTTTGCGAATGACACCGGCAATCCGCATAGCCGTAACATTAAGAACCTCATCACCTA
Source organism: Trueperaceae bacterium (assembly GCA_030147925.1). Classification (GTDB taxonomy): domain Bacteria; phylum Deinococcota; class Deinococci; order Deinococcales; family Trueperaceae; genus JASBUK01. The sequence goes on along the minus strand of JASBUK010000057.1, from coordinate 7,329 downwards.
CAGCATGACCGTACTCATCATTGATTTCCTTGAATTTTCGCAGATCGATAAAGGCTAAAGAAAATGGTTGCGCCCGTTGGATAAGCCTGTTAAGCTCTTCAACCCCGGCTCGACGATGCAGTATTTTGGTGAGGGAATCCATGCGATTCTGCGAGCGTTCTTTTAGAAAATTTAGCGCCACAAGACTTGCAAGCGAAATACCAAGTGCATGGAATGCAAGAAAACGCCCCCAGCCAACTGAACCCCAGGCTCCCAGCGCCAACGCCAGCCAGGCCAACAAAGAGAGGAGTGGCAAGAGGGTCCGCTCACCCCGGTGCATGTTCAAATACACCACTCCAAAAAGCCAGATATAAGCAAAAATATCAAAGGCGCTATTAGCCCCACCGGAAAAACGCAGCAGTGTTGTCAGCAAAACCAGGTCCACTGCAGCATGTAGGTAATCAAAAACCGCTAAAGACTTAGGTCTACTAAACCAAATAAGCGCATATAGGGTCAGCGAAACGCTAAAAATCCCAGCATAGACCGGCCACGGAATAGCCCACCAACCCAGCAAAATAAATATTGACAGAGCTGCAAAAAACAGTAAACGCACCAAAATGCGCCGACGCGATTCGTCAGCCGGGACTGGTTGAGAACGTGACAATCAGATCACCTAAAAACCCATCTTATACCAAATTGATTTAACAGTTTCGTAGTTCGAATCATTTGAGGATGTGCTCAAGCTACGCGGCATCCTGAACACGAGTGGTTTTAATGCCACCTTGGTATTACCACCGATAATGACGGATTTGCTCGCCACGTTCAGCAATTTCACTCATCGCCTGAATGCCGATATCAATATGGAGGTCGGTAAATTCCTTAAACACTACCCTGGCTGACTCTTTGGTCTTAATACCGCCTTTTTTAAGCGGCAAATCAGAAACAAGCAAAAGCGCCCCAATTGGCACTTTGCTAGCAAACCCAACTGAGAACAAGGTAGCGGTTTCCATATCAATCCCTAAAGCACGCTCTTCGTAAAGCTGAGCCTTAAACTTCTCATCAAATTCCCAAAAGCGATAATCGGTCGTGTGAACCACGCCGGTACGATAGTCCAGACCCTTTTCAACGACAATCTGCGAGACAAATTTTTGCACCTTAAAGGTTGGCAGAGCCGGCACCTGTGGCGGCATGAAGTGCTGCGAGGCGCCCTCGTCACGAATAGCGCCAATGGGCAGAATAAAATCTCCGACTTTTAAAGAGCGGTGCAAACCGCCCGCCAAGCCTAAAAAAAGTACGGCTTTGGGATCGGCTGTTGCCAACAATTCAATGATCAAAGCGGCATTGGGGGAGCCTATTGAAAAGTTAACGATGGACACGCCCATTTTTTTGCTATGTGAGACCGTCATAGCCGAACCCTCGGTGGTTAAGCTGTCATCGCAAAGGGTGGCAAAGCGGTCAAGATAATGGTCAAAATTAGTAAGGATTATCTGTTTGGCAAAGGCTGTCGGAGCGGTGCCGGTGTAGCGCTCGAGCATATCGGCGGCGATTCGCCACTTGGCATTATTGGCATAAATGCGGTTAGGGCTGGGAATAAGATAGGGATTGACCTCGACTAAGCTATCGTCCTCGACTAACTGAGCTGAATTGGCATCTTTAATATCCATAAACTAAGGTAGCGAATAAGTCGCTAATAAACAAGCGAAAAACGCACCAAAGCAAAAAAGTGAGTGGTTTGTAGTCGGTAGTTCGTGGTGAGTGGTTGGTGGGAAAAGCGTTTTTAGAAAGCCCTCACTTTCCTCTTTTTACTTTTCACTTTTTACTCAACACTCCATTTAGGACACTTCAAAAATTAAAGGCAGTAAACTAACACTTGGTAAAGGAGCAATATGTCTGATTTGGCTTTTCAAGATAAGATTCCCAACAATTACTGCTGGGGCTGTGGCAGCCTCAATGATCGCGGACTTCATATCAAAAGCCACTGGGCCGATGGACGGTCAATCTGCAGCTGGCAACCAAGCCCGGAACACATGGCCGGCCCGCAACATATCTTAAACGGCGGCATAATTGCCACCATCATAGATTGTCACTGTGTTTGTAGCGCGATAGCCGCAGCCTATGAGGTCGAAAACCGAGCACTGGGCTCGGCGCCTGAAATCTGGTACGCAACTGCCAGCCTCAACATCCAGTATCTGCGACCAACAGCCATAGATAAACCAGTAAGCTTGCAGGCCAAAATTACCGAAATAGGAGCCAAAAAACCGTGCTTAGCTGTGAGCTTTCCTCGCAGGGTGAGCTCTGTGCCCAGGCCGAACTCATAGCGGTGCGTGTGCCTGCTGAGTAGCGTAAAGCTAGTTAAGATGCGGTCTTAGCCGCGCCAGCATCGCTCCTTTTGACATTGCCCCCACCAAGGTATCGGCGGGTTTGCCGTCTTTGAAGAGGATAAGCGTGGGGATGCTTCTTATGCCAAACTTATCGGCTGTCAGTGGGTTTTGATCGATGTTTAGCTTGGCGATCTTGAGTTTGCCGGCAAGTTCTGTGGCTAGCTCTTCTAAAACTGGGGCAATGATGCGGCAGGGCGCACACCACTGCGCCCAAAAATCCACCAGCACCGGCACCGTCGTATTTAGGTCGCTAGAAAAGCTGGCATCTGTGGCTTTTATAAGCCAGGGCAATTTGCTGCCGCAGTTGCCGCAAACCGGCAACTGCCCTTTGGGTGGGGTCTTGAGGCGGTTTTTTGCCTTACAGTTGGGGCAGATAACAATGTCGTTATTCATTAGCGCTTTAATTTTATACCAATAATTTTCCGTGTGCGGGCTCGAGCTTAGCGCTAAAGTGTCTTAGCACCTTAGGGGCTTCACTAATGCGCAAGCCGCGAATGCGCTTCCTTAAATCACCTACATACAAAAGCACCTCGGCCAAATAATCCACATGACTTTGGGTGTATACCCGCCTGGGAAAGGCCAGCCGCACCAGTTCCATAGCCGCAGGTTTTTCCGTGCCGTCGGGCTGCATGCCAAACATAACCGAGCCAATCTCAACCGAGCGTACACCGCCTTCTAGGTAAAGCACCAAAGACAGTGCCCAGGCCGGATATTCCTGCTGTGGAATATGTGGCAGCATCGCCTTGGCGTCAATATAAATCGCATGTCCCCCCGGAGGTTGCACAATGGGAATACCCGCTGCAGTCAGCTTTTCTCCCAGATAGCTGACCGAACGGATACGATAGCGTAGATAATCCTCATCAAGCGCCTCATGAAAACCCACCGCCAAAGCCTCAAGATCATAGCCCGCCAAACCGCCATAGGTCGGAAAACCCTCGGTTAAAATCTCTAAGTTTCGCGCCTGGTCGGCCAGCTCGTCATCGTTGAGCGCCAGAAAACCGCCAATATTTGACATGCCGTCTTTTTTGGCGCTCATGGTAGCGCCCTGGACGTAGCTAAACATCTCCTGGGCAATCTCTAGCGGGGACTTATCCGCATAGCCTTCTTCACGCATTTTGATAAACCAGGCATTTTCGGCAAAGCGGCAACAGTCTAAAAATAGCGGCACCTTATGACGCCTACAGATTTCACTGGCCACGCGAATATTGGCCATGCTCACCGGCTGACCGCCCCCGGAATTATTTGTCACGGTGATAAAGGCCAGCGGTACTCGACCTTTATTCTCGCTTAGAGTGCGCTCTAAAGCCTCAAGGTCGATATTGCCCTTAAAGGGATGTCTAAGCTGCGGTTGTCTGCCCTCGGCAATAGGAATATCCAGGGCAATAGCCCCGGCATTCTCGATATTGGCTCGCGTGGTATCAAAATGCGTGTTATTGGGTACGATGTCGCCCGTTTTTAGAGCTACACTGCACAGGATGCGTTCTGCAGCCCGTCCTTGATGCGTAGGCAAAATATGCTTTAGCCCAGTGATTCCCTGCACGGCATCCCGAAACCGGTAAAAGGAACGCGCCCCGGCATAGGATTCATCGCCACGCATCATGCCCGCCCATTGCTCCGAGGACATTGCGCCGGTTCCCGAGTCCGTCAAAAGATCAATGAGCACATCCTCAGCCTTGAGTAAAAACAGGTTATAACCAGCCGCTTTTAGCGCCGCCTCACGTTCGGCATGCGTGATGTGGCGAATAGGTTCGACCACCTTGATACGAAACGGCTCAATGATAGTTTTAAAAGGCATTACTACCTCCAACTTTAATTTTCAATTTACTACTAAGGCGTTCCTTAGTATTTGTATTTGCGCCATAAGCAAAATTATGCCAGGAAAAACACTTTTTTATAATTCCACAGATTTGTAAAGTAGCCGCCCCCATATTTAATTTGTACTGCCTGGACTCAGTCATTTGTATCTAGAGCTACTCGGTTAACAGCTTCCACACAGGCCACCTCAGGAAGACCTTGACCGGTGCTGGCTCCTCGGGGTGTGGCCCGACATCTGCTGCGCCACCAAAGCGCCTGAGCGCCAAGAGTAGAGGCAGCACCAAGACAGTTATCCGCCCACGACATAGCCACTGGCAATAGAACGCACTTGCAACATATACCCCAAGCCCGTTTGCCCTAAGATGCCGCCAGTATTGCCTATCATAGAATCAAAGGAAATGACCGTTATTCGCTGCTCGGCAGGAATAACCTGATGTAAAGCAGCTATTGCGAATTTAGGCCGCTGGCCGAAACGAATTGGGCTCGAGCCCGGCGACGCAGTGTCCAGAAATCTTGTTGGTTGACACAAAATACCGGCTCTGCCGTCGTTAGAATAAGATTTGGGAGGAAATTATGCTTAGCAAAAAACTCGTCAAAGCTCTAAATGTCCAAATCGGCTCCGAATTTAGCGCCAGCAACCACTATCTCGCCATTGCCGCTTACTTTGCCAAACAAAGTCTGGATGACTGGGCCGATTTCTTTTACACCCAGTCCGAAGAAGAGCGCATGCACGGGCTTAAAATTTTGCGCTTTCTGATTGATAACGACGCCGAAGTGAGCTTGCCCGCCATCAAAGAGGCCAGCCTAGATTTTAAAGATAACCTCGCGGCGGTTAATTCTGCGCTTGAGTCTGAACGCAACGTCAGCAAACAGTTTGACAATATGGCCACGATTGCCAGTAAAGAAGGTGACTATCGCGGCCTGCAATTCTTGCAGTGGTTTATAAACGAACAGGTAGAAGAAGAAGCCACCATGGGCAAACTTGTTGACTTAGTGGCCAGCGGCATCAATATGTTCCAGGCGCAGCAGTTTCTGGTGCACCCCGAGGCGGCCACAGCAGGAGAAAACCCGGCTCAATAATTCAGGCCTCAAAACCACCAAAACTGCTGGGCAGGTCCGTCATGGCCGTTTGCTCAATCACCTTTTTGGCGATAAAGAGCGGGGCATTTACGCGCACTGCCAGCGCCAGGGCGTCACTGGGGCGCGAGTCAATCTCAAATTCGATTCCGCGGCCCTTGATAATCAGCTTGGCATAAAAGGTGCCGTCAATTAAGTCGGTGACTTCGATACGCTCAATTTCAGCATTGAGTAGCTCGAGCATCGAAAGCATAAGATCATGCGACATAGGACGCGGCAACGACTCTTTGGACCTGCCGGCAGCTATCGACATAGCCTCTAACGGGCCGATCACAATCGGTACGATATCGCTTTGCTCGGTTTTTAGCAGCACCAGAAACTGATTGCCCTCTGAAGTCATCGCCACATCTTCGAGGCTGGCTTTTACCATAGTCATAGTAGTTATAGTTTAACGCCGCTTGTTGGCAAAAAGTATCATGAGCGAGCAAAAGTACAACGTTGCCAGTCATTACTAAAGCTCGACGGTATAAAAAGCGCACTGCTGTTAGCAGCTTGGTAAACTAACGCCATGTTTGAACCCGTTATCGGCCTAGAGATTCACCTTGCCATGAAAACCAGAACCAAGATGTTCTGCGCTTGCCCTGCCGACTCCTTTGGTCAAGACCCCAATGTTAGCACCTGCCCCGTCTGTCTTGGTTTGCCCGGCAGCTTACCAACGATTAACCAGGAAGCTATAGAAAAAGCCATAATGTTCAGCCTGGCGCTAAATTGCCAGGTGCCTGAATTTACGCAGTTTCATCGCAAAAATTACTTTTATCCGGATGCGCCCAAAAACTATCAAATCAGTCAGTATGACCGTCCGGTGGGTGAGCACGGTTATGTTGAGCTACCCGGGGGGCGACGTATCGACATCACGCGCTGCCACGTAGAAGAAGATGCCGGTAAGCTTGTGCACCCCAGCTATGCTGATCACAGCCTGGTTGACTTGAATCGCGCCGGTGCACCGCTGATAGAAATGGTTACCGAACCGGACATACGAGACCCACAAGAAGCCCGTGAGTTCTTAGGCAGGGTTCGCGCCATCGCCCAGGCGCTTGGTGTTTCGGATGCCAACCCTGAAGAAGGCAAGATGCGGGCCGATGTGAACATTTCCGTAAGGCGTGCTGGCGAGCCGTTTGGCACCAAGGTCGAAGTCAAAAACCTCAACTCCTTTAAAAGTGTACAGCGAGCGCTGGAGTACGAAATCAAGCGGCAAAGCCACATCCTTGAAGACGGTGGCAGCATCCAACAGTGCACTATGGGTTGGGACGAAGGCGGGCAAAAAACAGTGCTGCAACGCTTAAAGGAAGGTGAAGCCGACTACCGTTACTTCCCCGAGCCGGACTTGCCCACCATGCGCATCAGCCAGAAGTGGCTTAAGCGGGTGCGCGAAATCACACCGGAACTGCCCGACGCCAAATTTGAGCGCTATGTAGCGCTTGGTTTGCGTGAATACGACGCCGGTTTAATTGCCTATGACGTGGCATTATCCAAGTTTTTTGACCGGTCTTTAGCAAGCTATCAGGGCAAATCGCAGCATCTGGCCAACTGGCTAAACGGCGATGTGACGGGCTGGCTGAATAGTCAGGAAATAAAACTTTCTGCTTCCCGGCTCGAGCCCGAACATCTGGCCGCCCTGCTTAAGTTAATCGATAGCGGTACCATTTCGGGCAAAACCGCCAAAGACATCCTGCCCGAGCTAATGCAGGGCGCCAACCCGGATGTATTGATAGAAGAACGCAGCCTAAAACAAATCACCGACAGTAATGCCATCGAAAAAATGGTGGACGGGATTATCGCTCAAAATCCCGTCATTGTGGCGCAGATCGCTGCAAATCCCAAGGCCGTCAACGCGCTCTTGGGCCAGGTGATGCGCGAAAGCAAGGGTAAGGCCAAACCCGAGTTGGTGCGCGAGTTACTGGCCCAAAAGCTGGGGCTTGAGCAAAGTGCCTAAATTGGGTTTATACTGAATCCGATTAATTCCTTAAGCGTTATAAAAGGCTCCCGGTTCGATTCTCCTCAGGCTATCATTCTCGCT